>JAWOIR010000076.1:0-3997 GCA_046484545.1 Anaerolineales bacterium | reverse complement strand
ATGGCCAGGATGGGCAGAACTTTGTTGTAATCGAGTGCATCGCACCACTCCCTGACAATGGCAGGGTCTTTGACATTTTGGCGCATGTGGAGCATATCTTCGTCGCTGAAGTGGGAGTGGTACTCCACCAACAGGTCGTAATCTTCCCTGACCATTGGACGCAACAGGACGCGCACCCCGTCACGCAGGGTGACGACATCACGGTGGGTTTCGATTTCTTTGGCAAGCATACTTTCTCCTTTGTGGACGCTGGTCTGCTCTACTTTCGGGCAGAATCTTCGCCGACTACTTGCGGGGCGATAAATCCGGGCGGCAACAGTCCGGTTTCGGTCACCAGGCGCGGGATGATATCTTCCCAGCCAACCGGCATAATGTGCAATCCGTGAACACCCTGTTTCTCATACTGCTTGATTTGTTGAATCAATTCCAGGGCGATTTGCGCGCCTTCCTCGCGGGCATTCCCGGCGGCATCTGCCTCGTCCATGCGTTTGATGATTGAATCCGGCAGGTAGACGCCCGGAACCTGGGTCATGTAATGCGACATTCGTGCACTCTTGAGCGGCGTAATGCCAATCATGATATAGACTTTGTCAAGAATATTCCGTTTGGCGAGTTCATTCAGCCAGATTTCCATCTGCTCGACATCGTATACCAGGTTGGTCTGGAAAAATTGCGCCCCGGCATTGACCTTTTTGTGCTCACGGATGGCCTGGAATTTCGGCTCGGACGCAAACGGGGAAGCCGCCGCGCCGAGGAAGAATTGGGGCGGGAATTTGAGTTCGCGCCCGTCCAGGTAATGGCCCTCGTCGCGCATCCGACGCAGAATCCAAATCATTTGGATGGCGTCCATGTCGTTGATATCCATGCGTCCGCGCGGGGTCGGGGCCAGGACGGGACTGTCACCGGTGACGCACAGCACATTGCGCACGCCCATTGCCGTCGCGCCCACGATTTCACCTTGCAGGCTGGCGCGCGTGCGGTCACGGGCGGCAATTTGCATGACCGGTTCGGCGTCGTTTTCGATTGCAATTTTGGAGCAAGCCCAGGAGGTCATACGCGGAGTAGCAGAGGCGTTATCGGTGAAGTTGATGGCGGTCACATAAGGCTTGACCAGGTTGATATTTTCAATCAACTTTTTGGTGGACATGCTCAGCGGCGGCGCAATCTCGCAAGCGACCACGAACTGACCATCCTTGAAGGCTTTTTCCAGGTTCGACATCGGTTCGCTGTAAGCCGGGGCATGATATTGGTCGTCGCCCTGCCACCAGTCCGGCTGGCGCACGGTGCGGAATACCAGGTCCCAGGTCTTGTGCCGGTTTTCGCCCAGGTCAAGCAGCAGGCTTTTGAAGACCTTGCCGGTTCCGTTCTTTTTGATGCAGGCAGCCACATCCCCCCAGGTCTCGGTGCCGACCTTTTCCCAGTCGAGCGGCGGCAGCACTTCGAGCAGTTTTTCTTCGCGGCCCAATTTGAAAGCGCGCTCGTAGACTTTGTACCAGATACACGGGCGGGTTTTATCTACATAGCAATGTTCGGAGGTCGAACCGCCGCACGGTCCGTTACGCAATCCTTTGGGGCACTCCATCGGGCAGATGAAGGCTGTTTCCTGTAGCAGGCAGTTTCCGCACATGCGGCATCCAAACAGCGGCCCTTTGATGGCATATTCGATGTTTTCCAGCATTCTGTTGCCGAAAGTTTCTTGCTTAAACGGTGAGTAGGCCGGCTGCCAGCGTCGCCCGGGGGTGAAGATAGGCATGGGAACTCCTTATTGATTCAGGTAGGCGTCAGCGTAAATCACTTTGTCGAGCAAAATCTGGGTGGTTTTCCAGATAGCGAGTTGTTCGGGGTCGCTCATGTCGAAGTCTTCGGGCTGGGGCTCGTCGCCGGCTTCGATGCGCTCGGCAATCTTATTGTAAGCCTGCGCCAACGGGGTGGACGTGTCCTTGCTCTCAATCCAGCGGATAACGTCGTTTTGCTCTTTGTCGAAGGGGTTGGCAATCATCATTTCCAGCCCGACTCCCATCAGCATGGCCAGGTAGACACGGTTAATGAGCGGACGGTTTTCGTTGGGAACCGCATTCGAGACATTGCTCAGGCCGACCGAGACCATCGGGGGCGGGTCCCAGGCATATTTCAACATGCGCACGGCTTCGATGAGTTGCGGGCAGTATTGCTGGCAGCCGCTGGTGGTCAGCACGAGCGGGTCGATGATGAGATTCTCCATCGGGAAATCAATTTCCATCAGGTGCGGGATAATCGTCCCGACCGCGATTTCGACGCGCGTATCGGCCTCGACCGGAATGCCGCTGCTGCCCATCGTCAGGGCGATGATTTTGGCGTTGTATTTTTTCGCCAGGGCGGGGATTTTCTCCAGCCGCTCCGGTTCGGCCGAGGTGGAGTTGAGGATGGGCTGGGCTTTGGTGATGGCCTTGAGCGCGGATTCCATGCCATCGACATTGGTGGTGTCAATACACAGCGGCACATCCACGACCGTTTCGACTGCTTGCACAATCCAGGGGAAGACCTCCGCATAGTCTTTCTTGCGCGGCCCCAGGTTGATGTCGACACAACTGGCCCCGGCCTCCACCTGTCTGGCAGCCAGGTCCATGAAGAACTCAGCGTCGCGGCTTGCGAGGGCTTCTTTCACTTTTTCTGAAATAATGTGAATATTTTCGCCGATGATGTACATGGTGCCTCCTGTGAGTCAAAAGTCGAAGGTCGAAAGTCTATTTGGTCTCAGGTGTTTGACCTTTGACCCTCGACTTTCGACGAAATTGCCGCCCCCACCGATGGGAAGCGGTCTAAATCCGTATGTGGCAGAAACAAGGCCGAAGTGAACGCTTCATAGAAGGTGTTATCGGCAGAGAGTTCGATATAGGTCATGCGCCGGGCGATGTCGGCTACCCGTTCGCGCTGTTGGGTGTCGAGCAGGGCGAAATACGCGCCCTTGATACTGGTGTTGCCCAGGAACTTGAACTTATCCCAGGGCATATCCGGCAGCAGGCCAATCTGGACGGCCTTTTCGACATTGATGTACTTGCCAAACGAGCCGCCAATATACATTTGCTGCACATCATCCAGGGTCATGCCGACTTGTTCGGCCAGCACCGTGAACCCGGCGTAAATGGCGGCTTTGGCGCGCAGCAGGTTGTCGACATCGACATGGGTGATGACGATGTCGCGGCCATGCTCGCTTTCCTCGGCCCAGGTGATGACATATTCGCCGCCATGCTCACCCTGGCGAACCCTTTTGGTGCGGAGACTGAGATTGACATTCCCGGCCTTATCCAGGATACCGGTCAGGAACATTTCCGCGATGAGGGAAATCAACCCGGAACCGCAAATACCCCTGGGCTTGCTTCCGCCAATCACGCGCAGATTCGGCTCGTAGGTTTCGCCGTTAATCCAGACTTCCTCGATGGCCCCATGCGTAGCGCGCATGCCATCCACTACGCCCGCGCCCTCAAAAGCCGGGCCAGCCGAACAGGCGCAGGTGACCAACCAGTCGCGGTTGCCAAAGACGATTTCGCCGTTGGTGCCGACATCGATGAACAGAGTGATGTCCTCGGCGGTGTCGATGCCGCTGGAGAGTACACCCGCCGTAATATCTGCGCCGACATAACTGGCGACGCCGGGCAGGCAGTCAATCAGCGCGTCGGGGCAGAAGTTGAAGCCGATTTCGTGGGCGGCCAGGGTCGGCGGGTGGTTGACGGCGGTGATGAAAGGCGAGAGCCGAATCGAAGCGGCGGGAATCCCCAACAGCAGGTGAATCATGGTCGAGTTTCCGCTGATGGCGGCTTTGACAATCTCGGACGGTTTGGCATTCACCCGTTTGCAGGCTTTTTCGCACAGTTGGTTGACGGTCTCTACCACGCGTCCCTGTAAATCCGCGCTGCCGCCGTTTTTGCTGGTGTAGATGATGCGGCTGATGACGTCCTCGCCGCGCGCAATCTGACCGTTATATTCGGCGGCCTGGGCCTTGACCTGTCCGCTGATTAAG
>JAWOIR010000035.1:0-6530 GCA_046484545.1 Anaerolineales bacterium | reverse complement strand
TCGCGCCGCTCGTAGGAATGCACGAACAGGATTTTCGAGCCGTCCGGCGAAATGGCGGGCGAGGCCAGGTCACCGAATTTGGGCGTAATTGCCTTCGGGCGTTCGCCTTCGAGCCTTTGGCAAAACAGGCGTCCATCGCTGGCAAAGGCGACCATGCCGTTGCGGACGCTGAAATCGCCGCCGCCATAGCCGATGCCGCCGCTGACTTTGAGCGTGTCGGTCAGGTCGCGCGGGGCATCGCCGGGCTTGCGCACCACAAGCACCCGCCGCCCGGAACGGCCTTCGAGCCAGACCAGGGTTTCGCCATCGCTGTCGAATTGCACATCTTCAAGGCGCAGGCGCATCCCCAGCAACTCGGGGGTGATAGGCGAGGGCCACAGGCCAAAGGGGGCATGTTTTGGGGTCATGGGTAGTCCTTTCGTGGGGCGGATTGCTAATCCGCTGTTCTGTAGCGCGAGATAATATCTCGCGCTACGCAGATCGTGGGTTAGATTGGCAATTCGCTTTTTTGCAGGATAGCATCCCGCATCACGATTCTCTGATATTTGCCGTAAAGAAGCGGGAACTTATTACGGGAATTCCCAAAGAGCTCGCGTCACGTATTTTTTATGAATTATATCTGCTTTGGGCGCACGATTTGCAAGATGTTGATAGGTTCTCTAACATTTACTGTGAAGAAGACCGTATTTTGGGGTGGTGCGCCACACGCCGCCTGCCAAAGAGAGTCAGGGGCTTATCACGGGAATTCCCAAGGCGTCATTGTAACCTGCTGATAGTATAATCAAAGAAGAATTCCATATGGAGGCTTTAATGATTGAACGAAAAATCCGCGTACTGGTTGCCAAGCCCGGCCTGGACGGGCATGACCGCGGCGCAAAGGTGATTGCGCGCGCCCTGCGCGATGCCGGCATGGAAGTCATCTACACCGGCCTGCGCCAGACCCCTGAAATGATTGCCGAAGCCGCCCTGCAAGAAGATGTGGATGCCGTTGGGCTGTCCATCCTTTCCGGGGCGCACATGGCGCTCGTACCGCGCTTGGTCGAACTGCTGAAGGCCAACGGCCAGGTAGATGTCAAAATTTTTGTCGGCGGTATTATCCCGGATGAAGACGTACCGCGCCTGAAGGAAATCGGCGTGATGGAAATCTACGGCCCCGGCGCTTCGACCGAAAAGGTCATTGCCGACATTCGTTCCGCAATCCCACTTACTGGATAATTCATGGAATTGGCCCAATCCGTTTTAAACGGCGACCGGCTGGCGCTGGCGCGTCTGCTCTCGCGTGTGGAAAACGCCACACCCGAGGGCCTTGCCGCGTTGGACGAACTCTTCCTACACACCGGCAAGGCTCATTTATTGGGCGTCACCGGCGCGCCAGGCACGGGCAAGTCGTCGCTGGTCAACCAACTGGCCTTACATTATCGCCAGCAGGATAAAAAAATCGCAATTGTGGCGGTCGACCCATCCAGCCCGTTCACAGGTGGGGCGGTATTGGGCGACCGGGTGCGGATGCGCGACCTTTCGGGCGACAGCGGTGTCTTCATTCGCTCGATGGCCACGCGCGGCTCGCTGGGCGGGCTGGCCCAGGCGACGGCAGGCGTGGTGCAAGTCTTCGACGCGGCTGGTTTTGACGTTATCATCATCGAGACGGTCGGCGCGGGACAGGCGGAAGTGGACATCGCCCGATTGGCGCATACAACGCTGGTGGTCGAAGCTCCCGGTCTGGGCGACGACATCCAGGCCATCAAAGCCGGGATTTTGGAAATTGCCGACATTTTGGTCATCAACAAGGCTGACCGCGATGGCGTCGATTCGACCGAGCGCGCCCTGAAGACCATGCTCGAACTGGCCCACCCGGTCAGACGGGTGTTCCAGCATCACGGCCAGGCTTTTGAAGCCCCGGCGCACGAGGAGCATGACAGCGCGGTTTGGATTCCGCTTATCCACCGCACGGTGGCAACCGAGGCCAAAGGCCTGCCCGAACTGCTCGAAGCGATTGAGTCCCACGCCGTCTATTTGCGCGAAAGTGGGGACTGGGCGCGGCGCGAAGAAGCCCGCCTGGAGGCCGAATTCGACCTGCTGCTGCGCGAGGGGCTGGTGGCCCATTTCCGCCAGCAAGTGCCGGATGACATCGTTTCTGCGCTTTTTGCCGAGACCCTGGCGCGGCGGCTCTCCCCGCGCGAGGCCGTCAGCCAGTTATTGCAAAGGATGAACACGTGATTTACGGAAAAAATATTCGCTTGCGGGCTGCTGAACGCGAAGACCTGCCCAAATTTGTCGAGTGGATGAACGACCCGGAAGTGACCAGCGGCCTGTTGATGCGCCTGCCGCTCTCGATGGCAGACGAACAGCGCTGGTTTGACGGGATGGCACAACGTCCGCCCGCCGAACGGGTTTTAGTAATTGAAATCCGCGAGGGCGATTCGTGGCGTATGATTGGCACAACCGGCCTCCATGAAATCAATAACATCGACCGCGAAAGCGAATTCGGCATCTCGATTGGCGATAAAAGCATCTGGAACCAGGGATACGGCACACAAGCCACCCGCCTGATGCTCAAGCACGGCTTTGAAACCCTCAACCTCAACCGCATCTCCCTGCATGTTCATGCCGACAACCCGCGCGCCATACGCGCTTATGAAAAGGTTGGTTTTGTCCACGAGGGTTGTATGCGCCAGGCGGTTTATAAGAACGGAAAATATATGGATGTTCACATAATGAGCGTGCTGCGCTCAGAGTGGGACGCCATCAAGGATAAATAAGATATGCCACAAAATGCTCTTGATTTGAAAGTTTACGGCGGCATTAAGTTGTATGCTGGAACAGGTTCTGCGGCCCTGTCCCAGAAGATAGCCGATTACCTTAAACAGCCGCTGTGCGGACGCGACATCATCCAGTTCCCCAATGAAAACCTGTTTGTCAAATTGCATTCCAGCGTGCGCGGGCAGGATGTCTACGTTATTCAGACGACATCAGTCCCGGTGCATCGCAACCTGATGGAATTGCTCATTATGCTGCAAACCCTGAAACTCGATTCGGCGGCGCGCATTACGGCAGTCATCCCCTACCTGGCCTATGGTCGCTCCGACAAGAAAGACCAGCCGCGCGTCCCCATCACCGCCCGCCTGATTGCCGATATGATTGAAGTGGCCGGGGCTGACCGGTATATCGTCGTCGAGCCGCACGCCGGTCAGGTACAGGGATTTTTCTCCATCCCTGGTGATGTGCTGACGGCTTTCTACGAGATTACGGACTATCTCGTAAAGATAAAACCAAACTTGCAAGACCCGGTCGTCGTGACGGTTGACCTGGGATTCGCAAAAAAAGGCCGCAACGTGGCTGCGACCATCGACGCGCCGGTGGCCTTCATCGAAAAAAGGCGCATTGCCAACGACGCCAAAGCCCAGGCCCTGACCATCATCGGCGATGTCAAAAAGCGGGATGTTATCCTGGTGGATGACGAAATCGACACCGGCGGCTCGATTGTCCAGGCGGTCAACCTGGTCAAACAGCATGGCGCGCGGGACGTCTATGTGATTTGTGTGCATCCCATCTTTTCTTCGAGCGCAGCCGAACGTTTGGCCGCCCTGCCGGTCAAGCAGTTCATCACCACTGATACCGTCCCGATTCCCCCGGAGAAGAGCGGTTTGTTGGGTGAGCGACTGCAAATTATTTCGGTTGCTACGCTGTTGGGCGAGGTCATTCGACGGGCGCACGAAGGCCGCTCGGTTGGCGAATTGTTCAACGAATAAGACACATCCATGCCCGAACTGCCCGAAGTGGAAACCATCGCGCGCACCCTGCGCCCCTCCCTGGTCGGCAGGCGGGTGCTGTCTGTCGGGCTGTTCTGGGCGCGCACCCTGGCCCGGCCAGGGATAGGGGAATTTCACCAGCGCATGAGCGGTCAGCGCATCGAGGCAGTCACGCGGCGCGCAAAATACCTGCACCTGGTTCTTTCTGATGGACATTTACTCATCCACCTGCGGATGAGCGGCGATTTGTTGCTGCGCCCCTCCCCTTGTGTGCCTGCGCCGCACGACCGCCTGCACCTGGCCCTCGATTCCGGCGAGACCCTGGCCTTCAATGACACGCGCAAGTTTGGGCGCATCTGGTTGCTGGATGACGCCCAGGAGGTGCTCGGCGGCCTCGGCCCGGAACCGCTTGCAAACGATTTCGCCCCCGAATCGTTTTACAACCGCCTGCAAGCCCGGCATCGGCAACTCAAACCGTTGCTGCTCGACCAGTCCTTCCTGGCCGGGTTGGGCAACATTTACAGCGACGAGGCATTACATTTGGCGGGTTTGCATCCGTTGCGACAATCCGATACAATTACAGGTGAAGAAACGCACAAGTTGTTCGCGGCAATTCGCACAGTATTGCAGGCCGGAATTGAAAACAACGGCGCAAGCATTGATTGGGTTTATCGCGGCGGTAACTTCCAGAATCATTTTCGCGTTTATGGCCGCACGGGACAGGCCTGCCCGATTTGCGCCACGCCCATCGAGCGGATTGTAGTCGGACAGCGCAGCACCCATTTTTGTCCGCAGTGTCAGCGAAAAGAGTAATTGCTATGGATAATCCTATTCTCTACATCGTTCTTGCAGTCTTTGCCGGCGTCATTTTGGGGAAACTTGATACAGTCTTCACGGGCAAACTTAAAAAAGGCCGTGAAGAAAAAAAGGAACAAGCTCTCCAGCAGGAAATTGAACGGCTGACCCAGGCCCTGGAGCAGGTCAAAAAGCAGGCCAAAGAACAGGCCAGCGCGCCCCAGCCCGAGAAAAAATCAGCCCTAAAAATCGCGCAGTCACAGTCTGGAGAGTGGATAGTCGAAATTGACGGCGTCCCAACGCGCCCGGATACCATCAGCGCAGAACAGCGTTCCCGGCTGATTGGCGTGCTGACCCAGGTGCGCCCGCTTGTCGAGGCCAGGCCCGCGTCTTCAAAATCTACAGGCCCTTTGGCCGATTCAAAACCCGCAGCATCTGCCCCTGCCGCCCCGCCGCCTGTTATCAGAACTTCCCCACTCTCTGCAGATGCCTTCCCGCCGCCCCCACCGCGTATTAATCCCCTGCGCGGTGTTCGCAATATGCTTGCCAATGATATCAAAAAGGAAACCGCGCCATCCCTGAGCATTATCGGCCTAATTGATGAAATCCTGCAACAAAAATTGCAAGTCTCGCCGCTGGCGGGCAAGAGCATCAAAATGGAAGAAGGCCCAATGGGCGAAGTTTTGGTGCATGTCGGCGCGGTGCGCCATTCCGGCATAGACAGCGTTCCAGACCCGATCCTGCGCGCCATCATTCAAGAGGCGATTGAAGAGTTCAATCGCACAAGGTAATCATCACTGGTTATAAAAAACGGCTTCTTCACGGCAGAATTTCCGATTTTTGGTATGTGTGGCGGGCGCGCATTTGCGGCCCGCCACACATACCAAAATTCGGAAATTCTTTTAATTTTCGTGAAGTACTGATAATGTGCTAACCCTGTTCATTTGCCGCAGGTTCGGCGAAGGGTTCGTATTTGTAGCCCGACCATTCCATGCCCAGGTGGCTGGAAAATTCGAGCATATTCAGGCGCACGCCGTGCACAATTACCGAGAGCAGGGCCATAGCCAGGTTGAGTCCGTGCCCAAAGAGCAGCAGGAGGATGCCCGCCGCAAAGAGCACGAAACTGCCCAACAGCGGCCCGGCCATGTTGTTGACCGTCTGGCTAATGGCAAGGCCGGCCAGCCCGACTGCCCACAGCCGGATGTAGGAAACGACATCCGCAAAGATGTTGACCACGCCCAGCAGCACCGGCACGATGTTTTTCAGGCTGTCCAGCACACCATTGGTAAATCCGCGCAGCAGGTCTTTCGAATCGTCGAAGTTGGCGAACAGGAAGTTGAGCGCGAAACCAACCCCAATGCTCGCGGGCGCCCATTCAGGCAACGGAAAGCGCGCCGGGTTGATGACCAGGTTCAAGACCAGGAAAAAGATACCCGCCAGCATCCCAATCTGCCCGACCTGGGCAATCAGTCGCGGCGAAGGCCAATCGTGCACGAAGTTCCTGACGTGCGCAATGCCCAACTGGGTCAGGCCGATGACAAAGCATAAGACTTTGATGTTTTCGTCGGCTTGCGGGTTGCCGTTGGCAATCCAGGGGACGGTAATCTGGCGCAGCAGATTGGGCAGCAAGCCCCAGTCGATGCCGAACCAGGTCCCGGTCAGGATGCCCCAGACTACCGTCGCGCCTGACATGACCAGCAACAGGCGGATGCCCTGCGAGGCTCCCTTTCCGGCCCGGCGCTCGCGAATCAGCAGGAACAGCCCGGCCAGGAACAGGATGGCCCCGTAGCCGCCGTCGCCGAAGATGATGGCAAAAAAGAAGGCGAAAAAGAACAGGAACATGCCGGAAATGTCGTACTCGCGGTAATTCGGCACAGTGCCGAGGAAGTCGAAAATTGGCTGCACGATGCGGATGGCGGCGGAGTTCTCGATTTTGGTGGGCGGCATTTCGTCTGGCTGCGGTTCGTCGATGAGCAATCCCCAACC
>JAWOIR010000333.1:0-12120 GCA_046484545.1 Anaerolineales bacterium | reverse complement strand
GGGGAGTGTTTTGGTGAGTTGTTTGGGCGGAGTACTAGGGACAGCCCCCGGCAGGAGCCGGGATAATATCGTCTGAGTGTTTATCATGCCCATTCAGACCGTTGACACTGACCGTAATCATGACATAAGGGTTTTTGGAACTGCCGGTGGCATGGCAGATTGTGACCTTGTCTGCGGTCAAGGTGGGGGTGGGCCCGGGTGTTGGCGTAATCGACGGGCAGCCTTCTTCGGGAGCCGGGATAATATCGTCCGTGTGATTGCTGTGGCCGCGCAGCCCGTTGAAATCGATCGTGATTTCACTGTAAGGGTTGGCTGCGCTCCCGGTTGCGTGACAAATGGTCAGTTTTCCGGTGTTATTCCCGGTTTCAACGACTGTGGGGCAGCCCTCTGCCGGAGCCGGGATAATGTCGCTCTCGTGATCGACGTGCGTTATCAACTCATCAAAATCAAGCGTGATTTCTTCGTAGGGGATGGTTGCATCACCTGTGGCATGACAGATGGTCAGGGTTCCATTGTTTAATTGAGCGCCAACTCCGACGCTGCTACAAGCAGCAATAGTTAATGCCAGCAGAATCAACACCGAAAGTGCCCCAAACATCTTTGAAAATAGTCGTTCTGGTTTCATACGTGTTCCTTTCGCTGAGACACTCTCCAAGAGAAACCATCCACAGCCTGATTGGTTTATAGCTGGATTGCTTGACAGGGCTAAGCAAGGTGATGATTTCATCATACATTGAATACTCCTGGGTTGCGTCCTGCAACTGGGGAGTATTTGCCTCGGCCACTTGGGGGAAGTTTCGTGCTGTTCGCTGCGTGTTGCGTAAACGACCACGTGATGGTCAAACTGGTCGTTGACAATGGTTCCGGCCCAGGTGATGAGTGTCAGATAGTGGTTATTTAATCCAGTATCCACGGGCATCGCTGGGTCTTGATACGGCTATGCTAGTCGACCAACAGCGCTCGTCAAAATGACAGTGTTCTGGGCGATAATCATTCCCCTGCCTCGTCATCGAGCGTTGAGCGGCTTTCGGCCATCGGTAAATCTTCCAGTGTCTGGGTGATTCGCTCGCGGAGTCCTTTTTGGTCCCGTCGGCGTTTTCCGAAACCTTTGAGGGTATCAAGCAGGGTTGTGGTCAGTCCCTTTGTGAGTTTTTTGAGCGCTTCTGACGAAAGTTTCTCGCCTTTTTCGAACCAGCGCACGGCCGCATAACCCAGGACGACGGTCGTTGATGAAGCGATTGCTGCGCTCAGCAGCCAGCCCGGCAGTCCGGCAAATTTGCTGAACTGCTGAAAGAGAGTCCGCCCGAGGAAACCCATACCGAAAGTGGCGACCAGTTCGGAGGCGCGCTTTGGGGTGATTTGGTAGTTATAGATGCGCGCGATGCTGACCACCATGATTGATTGAGTAGCCAACAACGGCACAAAATCAATAACCGGCAGCGGCACCAATGCAATTGCTGCCGAAATCGAGGCGGCCCGCACGATGCTTTGCCAGGCCAACTGCCAGCGATATTCTGGCAAGGCCTGCCCCAGCGCGGCCACCATCCCTGGTTCGGTGGCGGCGATTGCTAATAAAACTTTGGCGAGGTTCTTGCCGTCTTTGGCTACAATGGGCACGATTTGATCCGTCTCCAGGCCCAGGTTCAGGGCCGCGCTTGCAAGGACGGCTTGCAGGTCTTTGCGTGGTATCAAGTCGGTCTTGTTCAGCACAATGATAAAAGGCTTTTTCAGCGCAGATATTTCGTTGAATAGTTCCTGCTCGGTCTTTTTAATACCCTGGACAGCGTCGAAGACCAATACGAGGAAATCGGCTTCGGCGGAGGCAGCGAGGGCCAGGTCTTTCTCATGCTCGCCAATACTTCCGACTGCATCTGCACCGGGCGTATCGATTACGGTGAACAGGGCCGCATCTGCCTGTTGATTTTTGGTGGTAGTGCCTGGCAGGGCGCTGACGACAGCCTGGTCGCTTTTGTCCTGCACCAGTTGGTTATAGAGGGTGGATTTGCCAACGTTGGCCGGGCCGACGATAACCACCCGATGCTTGCTGCCGAAAGCCTGCCGGATGTGAGCGGTGGATAATTTGACCAGAATTTTTATCAGGCTCGCATCAGCCGGAAACCCAACCAGGAGCGACAGAAAACTGGCTTTTTCGTTGGGACCGAGGGCCTCCCAAACCTTGCGCACTGGCGCTTGAACCTCGGAAGGGAATTGGTTGAGAATTTCATCCAATAGAGTCATGAGATACTCCTGGTGTTTGCGCGGCCGGCAGGAACTTTTCTCCACTGCCTGGCGTTTGCTTAACCGCCTGTGGTTTTTCATGCGGCTGACCGCCCTGCCAGAGCGACAGGCCGTGGCGGATCATGCCGATTTGGGAAAGCCCGAACCAGAGCAGGAAAATCGTCAGACCGAGGGCGGCGGTTTGGATCCAGCCGGGCAGGGATTCAGTCAGCATGGCAATTTGTTCGCGCCACGCGCCGAACTTCTGCCCGTAATCTTGTACAACCGTCAGAAAATCCTGAAGGTTATCTTTTGTCTGGGTAAGATCGGCCTCCATCAAATAGGAGGCGTCCTCCACAAATCCGGATGCTTTTTTTACCATGCTTTCAACCTGTACGATCAGGATGTCCATTGAGCCGGTGCTGGCGATTAAATCATCCAGTAATTTCTCGCTGGGCAGGTTTAAGTTTGCAAAAGGCGGCGCGTTGACTTTCGCCAGCGAGGCCTGTAATTCCAGCAGGCTGCTTTTGGCCTGGTCAAGTTTTTCGCGGGAAGCTTTCAAGCCGGGCAGCAGTTGCTTGTCGAGCGTTCCGTTGGCATCTCCGAAGAGCGCTTTTGCCTGGGTAAAGTCCGCTTTCATCGTGACAAGACTTACCTCGGCAGCTTCGACGATGCTCAGGGTGCGTTCCAATTCGAGTGCTGCGCTTTGAAGCGCGGTTTGTGCCAGTCCGAGTTCAGTGTCAATGGTCTGCAGCCTGGTCGTAGAAAAGCGCGTCAATGGTTCCTTGTAGGTCTGTATCAGCACAATTGCTGCGATACTCAGGCCGAGTAGGACAGAACTGATGGCGATAAAAATTCCAGCGATAACTTTGCGTATCATACGATCTCCTTTTGCGAAGCCGTCTTTTCTGCATCAATGGATTGCTGAACGAAAAAGCGGGTTTTGCCCCAGCGATACAACTGTATGTTTGCCACCAGAGTCAGGCAGCCGAGCAAATAAGCACCCAGCACATCGCTGGCCCAGTGATGGCCCAGGTATATCCGCGATATGCCGATTAAGGCCACCAGACCACCAGAGAAAATCAGGAGCAGGCTGCGTTGGAAAGACGGTTTCAACAAACTATAGGCCAGTAAACCAATAAAACCCAAAAAACTCACGTAGAACATAACGTGCCCGCTCGGGAAACTGTAACTATCCAGCGTTGTGAGCACATTCACCATGTCTGGCAGAGGCCGCGGGCGCTGGATGAGGTTCTTGACCAGAGCATTGAGCGCCGCTGATGAGAGTGCTGCGCTCAGGGTGGTTAGCGCTTCCCAGCGCAGGCCAAAACCATAAATCAACAAAACAACCAGCCCTGTGAGTATCATTGCCTGTGGACTAAACCCCGGCCAGCTTACCAGGCTCATCAGCCAGGCAAAGAGCGGGGCATCAAGCGATTGGATGACTTTGGTAATCTGCATATCCAGCGCAAATGAAGGCCTGATTTTCACCAGAAGAGTCAGAAGGGCAAAAGTGCCCGCGACCAAAACCAGCGCTGCTTGAAATAGCACGACCCGATGCCGCCGAGGCTCCTTTTCTCTCACAGATGCATCCACAGTGTTTCAGGATTAGGGCTGGGGAGATGCCAGCGGGTTTTGAATGGGTTGACCTGCGTTGGCGCCCTGATAATAGGGGAAGGTCACCGGCAGATCAAAACCGAAGTAGGCCGAGACGCGTGCCACGACCTCGCCTGTGATTTGCGCCCGGCGGGTATTATAGGCTCTGACGGCGTCATTCCAATCGGTGCCGGCCAGTTGAATGGTATTCATGGCTTCGTCCACGGTGTCGCCCATCGCCAGGGTGACGCTGGCATCCGGCACGGGCGGCGGGGCCTGGGTGATGGCGTTGACATATAGCGAAAAGCCCTGTCCCAGGCCGCTGGGGAGCGCGCCCTTGGCTTCCAGGTCGTCCAGGTTTAGATTGGATGGGTCCAGCGGTTGGCCGTTCTCGTCGCGGTAATTACTGAGCAGGTTGGTCAACGCATCCGCTTCTGAACGGAAGTTCCCGGTCCAGACTTCGCCGCTGTCGCTAACCGCGTCGTAATAGTCTTTGGTAATCTGTGTTTTGGCCTGAATTTTGGCGTACTGGGTATCGGTCACCAGCTGGAAGTTGGCCGCAGCGGACTGGACACCCTGTACCAGGGCCACCAGTTCGTCGTATTCTGTCGTGCCCGACCTTACAACACCGCAACCGGCCAGCCCGACGAGCAGGATTGCCAGCATAAAAATGGAAAGGATATGTTGCACGGAGGAACGTTTCATGGTTTTATCTCCTGATTTGATTTTAATTTCCGCGCCCGGAACGTCCACTGCCGCTGCCGCCGCGCATCGATGGGCCGCTGCGGCCCCCACCAAAGGGATTCCCAATTCCCCTGAACCCTGAACCGGATGGGTTGAAACCGATTCCGCTGCGGGCCAGTTTGGGCAGCATCCAGACCAAAAACAGCAGGAAGAAGCCACCCAGGCAGAGCAGGCAGCAAACCGTCAGAAGGCCGAGCGGCCCGGATGGCAGTTCTGGCAGGTCGATTGTCTCAGGGGTGGATGTGGGCAAAAATAGCGGGTCGTATTTGTTGCGCGCAACCGTATCGAAGCCTCGTATCAGAGTCAAAAGCGCCTGGTCCAGGCTGCGGGTTGATCGATAGGTTTCCTCGGCGGCGCGGTTAAGGGCTGTCAGTTCGGGGGCGGTCAGCGCGGGCAACCCCAGCCCAACACCGTAGTGCACGTCGATCCGGTCTGGCTCAACCACGATTAAAAAGACAAAACCATTATCTTTGCGTTCGCCGGCCACCTGGCCAAGCCGCATATAACGCAAGAAATGCACAGCGCAGTTGACCCGGTTGCCGACTCGCTCCTGTGGCTGGATGAGAATCATCGTCTGCGCGATGAAATCTGCATTCAACTGGTCCAGAATCACGTCCACCTCGGTCACGGCTTGCTCCGAGACATAATTTTGCCAATCCACCGTCCAGTGGGCCTGCTGCATACTGTAGGTGAATCCGTAGTCTGGAGCGGAACCGTTGCCGCATAGGGGCGTGTCGAAATTGGCGATGGCGTGGGCCGGGGCGACCACCAGACCCAAGGCCAACGCCGTTAAGACTGCGATACTGACCATCATCCGCGCATGCTTCAAGGTCGCCTTTATATCAACAATCTTTCCAAGATGTTTTCTTACCGGGTGTTGGACTGCGAAATTTCTTTGACCATCTCGGCAGTTTTTTCGGGTTTGTTGACGCGCGTGGCTACGTCGGCCTGGGCAATAATTCCAACAATTTTTTTGTTGGAATCCACGATTGGAATGCGGCGTAGTTGGTGTTCAGCCATCGCATCCAGCGCTTTCTGCAGGTCGTCCTCGGCCAGGCAGGTCACCATTTGGCGGGTCATGACCGTTTCCACTTTCGTGGTTTTGGCATCTTGCCCTTTGGCAATCACTTTCAAAACCAGGTCGCGATCGGTCACAATCCCGACAAGCCTTTGAGTCTTTTCATCGTCTATGACAGGGATCGAACCAATGTTGTCCCTTTGCATCAATTGGGCTACTTTGTCTACTGTATCATCGGGCAAACAGCAGACGGGTTCTTTGGTCATGACTTCGCTGCATTTTTTCATAGGTATTCTCCTTGAATGCAATCTGTAAGTTCGGTCTTTCGCACAGTGTATAAAGGGGCTGCCTACTACAGGCAGTCCCTTTATACACTGTGGCGTGAACCTACAGGTTGATTATCCCGAGCATCTGTAGGAAGAACAGAATTATCGCGATTACGAGCAGGGTATGGATCCAACTGCCGGTTTGCGGGAAGCTGGGGCTGATGTTCCGCCCGAAAAAGCCGAGCGCCCACAGGATGAGCAGAATTACGATGATTGTCCACAACATGAGATTCTCCTTTTGAGCAATTGAGCATCGGTTGCAAACTCTGGAACCGACCGGCCTCCACGAGACCTAAATTCATCCTACAACAAAAACTCCCCAGCCGCATCCATCGACCGGGGAGTTTTTATATCCGCCACTTGGGGGAGGATTCAATCAATATTCGGTTCCGGATTTTGGCCTGCCGCAGCGACCCTGCCTTTTCCTGCGTGTTTTGCGAGATATAGAGCAAAATCGGCGGCCTTCAAGATGGCGGCAACGGTAGAGCCGTCTTGCGGGAAAGCCGCGATGCCGAGTGAAAATGCGACAGAATCAAGGTTTTTTCCATCGATCTGGATGTGAGATTCTTTGGTTGCTTCACAAATGACCCTGGCGCGTTCTCGCGTCACTTCAGGCGATGCACCCGGCAGCACCAGGAGGAACTCATCTCCTCCATAACGGGAAGCTATGTCTTCTCCGCGGATATGCTCGCGCAGCAATTTGCCAAGTTTACGTAAAACTGTATCGCCGGCAACGTGGCCATAGGTATCGTTGATTTGCTTGAAATCATCCACATCCAACATAATCACGCCCAATGAACTCTGCTGGCGCAAGGCTCGCAGCAGTTCACGTTCCAGGGTTTCTTCCAGGTAACGACGGTTGAACAATCCTGTCAAATAATCGCGGACAGACAACTCGCGCAACAACACTTCATTCTCCATTTGGGCATCCTGGGTTTGCTTGCGCTCAGTGATGTCGCGGAGATTGCATTGGATGAATTTTTCGCCTTCCACCAGGTAAATGTTGCTGACGAATTCAACTTCAATTAAACGCCCATCTTTTGTCCTGAGCGGCAAATTTTCGTAGTGAATATATTCATTCTCCCGTAATGCTTCGAAGGCATTCTGGTTGGCTTCAATGTCTTTGAACGCGCCAACTTCCCAGAGTTTTCTTTCTACAAATTCATCGCGCGAGTATCCCAACATATTGATCAAGAAGGGGTTTACGTCTGCAATCATTCCTGTTTCGGCATCCAGAATTAAGATCCCATCCTGGGCAGCTTCAAACAAGCGGCGATAACGCAACTCGGATGTTTTTAGTTTTTTTACAGAAACCACATCTTCTTTTACGGCCTGGGATTTCAATATGGGCACATCTTTCTCTCGTCTGGCGTTGGCCTTTCGCTGACGATTAAAAATTATAGACGATGAATACGCGATAAGAATCCTGAATTTATTCTATAACAAATCTGCCCCTATTTCATCCATCAACCGGGGGATATCCGCTACTTGGGGGAGATTTTGGGGAGCCAGTAATTCTACACAATGGAATCTTGCTGAAGTGTTTCACTTTCTGCTTCTATTTGTTGTTGCTTGAGTTGGTAATAACCAAGACTCAAAAAAGCGCCGAAGAGCAATATGATTCCACTCAGATAAGCCCAAATCAGGAAGGCGATGATTGCTGAGATGGAGCCATAGATAAGATTTGATATCGAGAGGTAGGTAGCTACAATGAACAGAAAGGCTTTCTTTGCAAATTCCCAGAGCAGGCCGGCCGCAATTGCGCCAGGTAGAATTTCGCGCCAGGTGGCAGCTCCGTGTGGGAGCAGGATGTAAAGCAGCATGAACAGGGCAATATTGAGCAAGATTGCCACGATAAAGCTGACACCGCCCATGATTGGAATGATTTGGTCCGGCATCCAGGTGCGCAGATTGGTGAGCAGGCTGCTTGCCAGTGCAGCCAGGAAGAGCGCCGGGCCAGCAAAGGCCAGCACGAACAAGATTGCCAGGCCGCGCCGCTTCCAAACCGGGCGTTTGCGTTTATTGCTCCAAATCGCATTCAGGGATTGGGTGAGCGTGTAAAAAACTGTCGAGGCCGACCATATCAGGCCGACCAGAGCGACACCGGTGACTGGGCCGCGCGTTCGAATGATTTCATCTATATTTCGGCCCAACAACTGACCCAGGGCTGGCGCGATGAACTCCAGCTTTTCTACGATGAATTGCTGGTCCATTAACGGGCCAAGCGTGTAGCTGGCAATCGCAACGCTCAAGAGGGTGATGGGAAAGAGCGAAAACAGGGCAAAGTAGGCAATCGCTGCCGCCGTAATCGACGAGTCGGGGCTTAATGCTTTGCTGGCCGCGACTGCCAGTATCCCTAACCAGCCGCGGGAACGCTGGTCAAGCCTACGCGCGCGGTGGAAGCCCTGCTGCCGAAAATATGCCATCCTTTCAGATAATTTGGGGAATCTTTTCATGGTTTTGGTGACCGAGCTTTCGGACTGGCGGTCTGGAGCGAATCGAATGGCCCTGAAGATTCAACCGTCAGTTCAGCCCGCAGGAGAGGTTCGGCTTTTTCGATCAGGCGGGCCAGGCTTTCCATGCTGCTGGTCAACAACGGCAGGGGCGGCTCATCCATTGCGTTGATGGCCTCCCAGATGCGCGCTTGCCGGTCTTTAAGGTCTGAAACCTGGGCCCCGGCCCCTGAAACCTCGCGGTGGCTGACCAGTTGATTCCACACAATCTGGCATACGGCAGATAAAGGCGGAGCCAGGATGATGCCGAGAAGGCCAAAAGCATCTGCCATGGCGATTAACAGGATAACGGTCAGGATGGGATTATCCCATCTGCGCTTGAAGATGCGCGGCATTACCCAGATACCCACGCCCGCCAGCGTAACCAGTGTATATAAAACCGTGAGCAGGCTAAGCTGTACACTGGTCAATAATCCAACCAAAAGCACTGCAATGACGGCCAGGACTGTCCCAATTACGGGTATCAGGCATGTCAACGCGCCAATCAGCGCCAGGAGCGCAGGGTATGGGGAGCCGAGCAGCCAGTAGCCAAGCCCCAGCATCAGCCCGGCCAGGACGCTCTGGACGATTTCGCCGCGTATGTAAGCGCCGACTTCTGGCTCGACCGTTTTCCAAATATTGCGCGCCTGTTTGCGCTGGTCCGATGGAAGCAGCGAAAGCCACAGCCGTTCGAAATGAATCCGGTTGATGCTCCAATATATGCTCAGGAGCAGGATGATGAGCGCGCCGCTGATGATCCCGCCCATGCTTTGCGTGAAGTCAAGGATGGCGGGCAGCAAGAACTGTCCCTCGTCGCCGGTAAATGCCTCAACGAGCTTGCTTGGCGCCGGTAATTGCGCAATCAGCGACCGCTGAAATGAACTACCCTCCAGCCAAATTGGCAAAACCCAGGCATCTTGCGCCGAAACTGTTTCGGCCAACTGCTGGATATCGCGAACTGCGGTTTCAACAGTGATAGAGAGCAAGAAACCAAAACTAGCCAGTACCACCAGGTATAGCAACAGCCAAGCCACGCGTTTCGCCAGGCCTGGCTGTTGTAAACGTTTTACCAATGGGCGCAGCGCTGCCGCAAGGGCTAGCGAGATGAGCACGTAGCCGACGACGACTCGAAATTGCCACAGCACCGCCAATGCCAGAAGCGTGGTCATCACTGCCGCACCGAACTTTATCAATTGATTTGTCATGGCGCACCTGAAGTAGGGATTTTGGCCAGCAAGGCATCCAGGTCGGTAGTGATGGCTTCGATCTCATCCATTACCTGGTCGCTCTCCTTTATCCTGGTATCTGAGCCGCCCTTGTGGAGACGCGCCTGTTTGCGCAGGTCCTGGGCCAGGCTTTGCGTTTCATAGCGCAGACGGCTGGCATAATCGCGGCCGGTTGAACCCTCTGCTTCCGTCACCCCGGGATGGAAGACGAATTGATTAAGCAAAAGCTGGATCATGGCCGCAATCGGAATTGCCATAAGCGCTCCGGCGATGCCGAACAAAGAGCCAAAGGCAAAAATCGCCAGCAAGGAAACGAACGGATTAACCCCAACCGCTTTACGCATAACGCGCGGCACAAGCAGGCCGTTTTCTATCTGCTGAATAATGGTTGTAGCAACGATTACCCAGATAAGTTTGGAAGGCGCTATTGATAAGGCGATTAACAAAGCCGGAATGGCACCAAGCAGCGGCCCAATCATTGGCACTGCCCCAAACAGGCCTGCTATCAGCGCCAGCACCAGGGCATTGGGTAAACCTATCAGCAGGTAGGCAACCAGCGCCATAATGCCAATTGCCAGGCAGAGAACAGATTGCCCGGCCAGGTAGTGGCCAAGCTTGGTTTCCATGGCCGAGATTAGTTCGCTAATGCTTTCGCGCTGGGCATTTGGAAGCAGCGATAGCAATGATTGCACGGTTCGCGGCCCATTAAGTGTCCAATGAAAGGCCAATAGCAGGATGGCCGTGGTCAAAAAGATGCCCCTGGATGCCGATGCCAGGTACCCGAATGCCTGCCCTGCCGCAGCCAGCGTCTCTTCTCCGGTTTGCTCTTCAGGCTCCAGGCCGGGCAGCATGGGCGGGATAAATTCACCTAAACGCGCGATTAGTTGATTCGGAGAACTACTCACCCATTCGCGCAGGATTTGGTAGTAGTCTGGCAAGGTGGTGGCAATCGTTGTGCCTTGTTCGATAACCATTGGAAAGAACAACAGTAAAAAGCCAACCAGCAAGGCCAGCAGCATGATGTAAACAAGGATAACCCCCGAAATGCGGGGCAGTCCGCGCTGGTGCAGCCAGCCTACAACTGGCCTGATGACCGTGCCCAGCACAATGGCGATAAATAGCATGAAAATGACCTGGTTAAATCGGTAAAGGAGCCAGAAGCTCAGGGCTATAAAAACCAGGACGAGGGTTGCCCACATAACCCGCCGGAAGGTCCAATCATAGGGTTGTGATTCTGGTTGGAGTGTCACTGTTTCCCTACACTTTCAGGTAATCAGCAAGTAATTCAGTGCGACGAGGAGCCACGCTTTTGACCGGCTTGCATGTTTCACCAGGTAAAACATGCAAGCCGGTTGCTTGCAACAATCCTGTCAGAAGTTGTTGTAAGCAGCCGGCCTGTTTATTTGTTATTCGATGAAACGATTAGACTGTGGTACGCCCTCTTCCAGTGAAGAGTTTGACAATCGCGAGCAGGATGACCGCTCCCAGCAGCGAGACCAGGATGGTCGGGAGGCTGATTGCGTCATTGATTGTCCCAATACCCAGCAGGGGGCTGATGAGGAAACCGGCCAGGAACGCGCCCACGATACCGACGACGATATCGAGCAGGGTGCCTTGTTGTGAATCCGTGTTCATAATCCGGCTGGCAATATAACCGACAATCGCTCCAACGATAAGATAAACAATTAGGTTCATTTTGATTCTCCTTTTTTTGTGTTTCAGGTCCACGGCTGTCCGTGGTTGGTGGTTGGCCTCGCCCCTTTTTCACACGGGAAGTAGGGACGGATGGGGGGTGCCCCGGTAATTTATTCGGTGGCAGGTACTTTGTGTTCTTTCATGTTGGCTTCGTACTCCGTCACGCGCTTGTCGATTTCATCGGCGGCAGCCTCGCGAGTATAGCCATATTTTTCTTGAAGCAAGCTGGTGAAAACATCGTACTTGCCGTCAGTCCGATCAATTTCATCGTCGGTGAGTTTGTCCCACCAGCCTTTGACCTCGTCTCGGATTTGTTCCCACTTTCCTTCGAAAACATCTTTGTTCATACTTAATCCTCCATTTCATATTGAAAAGCCAACTTAATTTGGTGTACCAGGTTTCAAGCTGCGTGGTTCCGGTAAGAGATTTAACCTGAAATCATCGGGACCGGAACTACCATCAGCCAGCTGGTATCAGACATCCGAACAACTGCTGTTGCCAGGCGCAATCATTTGGCCACATCCCCAGGCGTCTTGCTTTTATTGCTAAGTGTTTCAGCGCCAAAAAAGAGTGTGGTTTCCTGACGTTTATCCAACTGGCTGACGATGACCAGCATCTCCGAACGGCTATTTAGGTTACTTTACGAGCCATCCAGGCACTTTGGGGGGCAAGACCCAATATGCCAATAATATATCTGGTGGTTGACATTGGCTGTATGGATGCGGGTCATACATTCATACTACTACGGAAACTCCCCGTTCACATCCACCGACCGGGGAGTTTCCATCTCCGCCACTTGGGGGAGG
>JAWOIR010000416.1:0-2548 GCA_046484545.1 Anaerolineales bacterium | reverse complement strand
GTGGGTATTCTAAAAAGGTCAACCGCAAGGTTGACCTTTTTTCGTATCTGGAATTTGGATGATTATTTTCACTCTTCCACCAATCTTTTCGCGGTGAAATGGTCGGTAATCAGGATATTGACCCAGCGTCCGCGTAGCGCGCCAAGGATTCCGGGATATTTTCGGGCCCCGCCGGCAACCCCCACTGCGCGGCTGACCTTTGCCAGTTGCTCCAGTTCCATCGAAAGGACGCGTTTTTCCAGCCCGGTTTTTACTAGTTTGCCGTGTTGGTCGAAGAAGCGCATCAGGATATCGCCAACCGCTTGTTCGTGGCGTAGCAAAGCCAGTTCGTCGTGGGCAAAGATGTTGCCACTTTGGGCCAGCAGGGGAGATGGGTCGATGGCGCCAATGCCCACCAGCGCGGTTGTGACCTGGTCGAACAGTTCAACAGCCTGATGGACGACGGGGTCAGCCAGCAGGATATCCCGGGCCGCTTCGGTGGCGACCACGCCGGAAACCGGCAGATAGACCGCCTCACCGTTGACCAGTTGCGCCAGGCGCGAGGTCAGGCGGGTGGCATGGGCTTCGACCGCCGGATTGCCAACCCCGCCCAGAATTTGCACTACTTTGACGCCCGGTTTGCGCGACAGGGGATGAAGCGCATCCACCAGCGCCAGCAGGGTAGCGCTCCAGGATGAAATTCCGATGACCTCGTTGGGCCGGATGGCTGATTCGAGGTAGTAGGCTGCCGCAGCCCCCAGGTCGCGCTGGATGAGCCTCTCGTCTTCGTCGAAGCAGTCGACCACGATGGCGTCGCGTAGGCTGTATTTTTTTACCAGGATTTCTTCTAGTTCAGTGTATACCCCCTGTGGCAGGTTGACTGAAATTTTGATAATCCCCTCTTCTTTGGAGCGGGCCAGAAGCCGCGAAACGGTGGCCTGGGAGAGGTCAAGTTGAGTGGCGATGTCGGACTGGCGCATATCCCACTCATAGTACATGCGGGCTACCCGGGCAATGATTCTGAGTTCGTCAATTCTGGGCATGGGTGTCCTTTCCCGTACGACTTTTGAATAAATATTCTTTTTTTGTTGATATATTCTGTCTTTTTGTGTATTATAGCACAAGATGAATTTATCACAAGACAGGAATATTTATTCACCATGATTGTAAATTCGCCCCAAATACTTCCCCATGAAACTGTCAGGACACTGGCGGCCAAATCGATTATGAGCCGCAAGGCCATCCTGAAAATGATATACACTGCCAGGGCCGGGCATACCGGCGGCAGCCTGTCGTGTGTGGATATTCTCAATGTGCTCTACAACCACACCATGAACATCACGCCGCAGAATTTCGACCAGGTAGCGCGCGACCATTACGTTCACAGCAAGGGGCATTCGGTCGAGGCCTTGTACGCTGTGTTAGCCAATCGGGGCTTTTTTCCGCCAGAGCAATTGGACACCTTCGAAAAATACGACTCTGACTTTATTGGCCATCCCACTCGCAGCGTACCGGGCGTCGAACAGAACACCGGCGCACTTGGGCACGGACTCGCGCTGGCAGTCGGCATGGCCCTGGCTGCAAAAAAAGACGGGCGCGCCGACCGGGTCTTTACCATCATGGGAGACGGCGAACTGGCAGAAGGCTCTATTTGGGAAGCCTCTGCCGCTGCTGCGCACTACCGCCTTGACAACTTGACCGCCATCATTGATTACAACACCCTTCAAATAAGCGGCCCGACCAGGGATGTAATGAACATGGAGCCACTGGATGAGAAATTCCAGGCTTTTGGTTACGCCGTTCGGCATGTGGATGGCAACGATGTGGCTGCGTTGGCTACGCTGTTTGATGAACTACCCTTCGAGTCTGGCAAACCCAACCTGGTGCTGGCGCATACCGTCAAGGGCAAAGGCATCAGTTTTATGGAAAACTTGGTCGGTTGGCATCATCGCGTCCCAACCGAAGCGGAATATGCCCAGGCCCTGTTGGAACTCGACGCCGCCGAACGAGAGCTGGAGGTTGCCGATGGACGCTGAAACCCAACAACCCGGCAAGGCCAACCTGGATGTCTTCTCCCAAACCCTGATGGAACTGGCCACCCAGGACCGCGACATCCTCATCGTAACCAGTGATTCGCGCGGTTCGGGCAAACTGACGCCCTTCGCCGAGAAATTCCCCGAACAACTGGTGGAGATAGGCATTGCCGAGCAAAACCTGGTCGGCGTCTCTGCCGGGCTGGCTTCGGCGGGTAAAAAGGTCTTCGCCGTCTCGCCGGCCTGCTTCCTGTCGGCGCGCGCGCTGGAGCAAATCAAAAATGATGTGGCTTATTCAGATAACCCGGTCAAGGTCATCGGCATCAGCGCCGGGGTCAGTTATGGCTCGCTGGGTTCAACCCATCACTCCCTGCACGATTTCGCCGCTCTGCAAGCCATCAACAACATTGATATCGTTGCCCCGGCAGACAATTTCGAGACCCGAGAAGCCATCCGCGCTGCCGTTCATCATCCCCGTCCGATTTACATCCGTTTCGGCAAAAAGCCGATGCCCGACCTGCACATTGCCGGCGCGC
>JAWOIR010000405.1:0-20706 GCA_046484545.1 Anaerolineales bacterium | reverse complement strand
CGCCGCGATGGCCAGGAAGGCGCTCCGGGCGGCGGCATTTTGTAGCCTTTCGGCATTTTCGACAAAGAAGCGCTTGCCTTCATATTCGCGTTCAAGGGCATATTCTAGGATTTTTTCGAGTTTCATGGGGCCTCCTTTTACTCCTTCACCAATTCCACTTTGACCGCGCAGACTTTATATGACGGAATTTTCGAAGTCGGGTCGAGTTCGGCCAGGGTCAGTTCGTTGGCCGAGGCTTCGGGGAAGTGGAAGTTGGCATACACCATCCCCGGCGGGACGCGGTTTGTCACCCAGGCTTGTGATTCGATGGCGCCGCGCCGCGAGGTCACCCGCACACGTTTGCCCTCCGCGCTGGCTGAGCCGTTGGTCAGGATGCCGAGTCTGCGGGCGTCATCCGGGTTGATTTCGACCAGCGCCTGGCTGTAGATTTCGAGCAGGCCTTTTGAGCGGCGCGACATTTCCCCGCCGTGCCAGTGGTACAGCACCCTTCCGGTGGACAGAACCATCGGGTAATTGTCGTCTGGGCGCTCGGCGGGGGGGATGAAGTCGATGGGCATGAAGCGTCCTTTTCCGCGCGCGAATCCTTTGGTGTGCAGGATGGGCGTGCCGGGATGTTCGCTGGAGGTGCAGGGCCATTGCAAGCTCTCGCCGCGTTCCAGTCGTTCATGGGTGATGCCTGCATACGATGGGGTCAGCACATTGATTTCTGCCATGATGTCGGCGGGGTTGTTGTACTCCCAGGAGGACCACGCGCCCTCGTTCACGGTTCGGCTTCCACCGGTCAGCATTCGGCTGGCAATCTCGGCGATAATTTCCCAATCCTGGCGCGTATCCCCGATTGGCTCAAGCGCCTGGCGTACCATTTGCACGCGCCGCTCGGTGTTGGTGAATGTGCCGGTTTTTTCGGCAAAGGTCACGCCGGGCAGCAGCACATCGGCATAGGGCGAGGTCTCGGTTGGGAAAATTTCCTGCAAGACGATGAAATCGGCTTGCTTGAGGCAGTGGCGGATGTGGTTTGTATCCGGGTCGGACATAATTGGGTCTTCGGCCAGGATGTACAGGGCGCGGACTTTGTCTTCCAGGATGCCGGGAATCATCTCTGTCAGGGTCATGCCGACTTTTGGCTCGGCGGCAGCGCCCCAGGCGGTTTCAAACTTCCTGACCACGTCTTCACTGATGACGGGCTGGTAGGCCGGGTAAACGTTCGGCAATCCGCCCATGTCGCACGCGCCCTGGACGTTGTTCTGTCCGCGCAGCGGGTTGACTCCGCCACCGGGCTTGCCCATGTTGCCAAGCAGCATTTGCAAGTTGGCCAGGGCCAGCACATTGCGCACGCCGGTGATGTGTTGGGTAATGCCCATTGCCCAGAAGACGGCCATCGGCCTGGTGGTGCCCATGATTTCGGCAGCCTGCTGAAGTTGCTCGACCGGCACGCCGGTAATCTCGGAGGCTCTTGCGGGCGGATATTGACGCACCGTTTCGAGAAATTCGTCGAAGTTTTCGCAGCGTTCCGCGATAAAGTCCTTGTCCTCCCAGCCATTCTCCAGGATGATATACATCAGCCCGTTTAACAGGGCGGTATCGCTACCGGGGCGATGGCGCAGGTGCAGGCCGCCGTAGCGCTCGGTGGCGAATTTGGTCATCTCGATGCGGCGCGGGTCGGCGACAATCAGTTTTGCGCCGCGTTGTTTGACCGCCTGGCGGATTCGCATGCCGATGACCGGGTGTTGCTCGGTGGTGTTCGAGCCGATAATGAAGATTGCCTGGGATTGTTCGCTGACGTCGTCAATTGAGTTGGACATCGCGCCAGAGCCGAAGGAAGTGGCCAGACCGGCCACAGTGCTGGAGTGTCAGAGACGGGCGCAGTGGTCGATGTTGTTCGTGCCGATGACCTGGCGCGCCAGTTTGTTCATCAGGAAATTTTCTTCGTTGGTGCATTTTGCCGAAGTCAGCACCCCGATGCTGTCGCCTCCGAAGGTGTCCCGTATCTCGCGCAGTTTGCGGGCGGTGATGCCCAGGGCGGTTTCCCAGTCGGTTTCGACCCAGTCCCAGGGGGTTGAGATTTGTTCTTCGTTATTCGCCGTTCGAGTATCGCGTATCGAATCTCGAATATCGGCCTTTGCCTTGCCTTCCAGCAAATAACGACGAACCTGTGGCCTCGTTAGCCGGTCGGGATGGTGGACGTAATCGTGGCCGAAACGGCCCTTGACGCAGGTCCAGCCATGATTGGCCGGGCCGTCCCAGGCGGATTCGACCTTGATGATTTCGTTGTCGCGCACTTCGAGATTGAGTTGGCAGCCCACACCGCAGTACGAACACACCGTCTTGACGGTTTTGACCTGCCAGGGGCGGCCCTTGCCGACCGACATCTTGGGCCATAGCGCCGCTACCGGACAGACGGCCACACAACTGCCACAGAATTCGCACGGACTGTCCTGCATGGTGCTGTCGGCCCCAAAGCCGATGTAGGCGTCAAATCCGCGCTGGATGACGCTGATGGCGTCAACGCCGTTGACATGGCTGCAGGCGCGCACGCACAGGTGACATAACACGCATTTGTTGCGGTCGACCAGGATGAAGGGGTTGGAGTCGTCAATCGGGTAATCGTGTTGGCGGCCTTTGTAGCGGTCGCCATGCACGCCGTATTCGTAGGCCAGGTCTTGCAGCACACAATCGCCGGTTGCTTCGCAGGTCATGCAATCGAGCGGGTGGTCGGAAACCAGCAATTCGATGGAAAACTTGCGCGCTTCCATCACGTTGGGCGAATGGGTCTGGATGACCAATCCCTCGCTGACCGGGAAAGTGCAGGCGGGTTGCAGGGAACGTTGTTTTTCAATCTCAACCAGGCAGATGCGGCATGCGCCTTCGGATGGCAGGGCAGGGTGATCGCACAAGACCGGGATTTCGATACCATGCTCGCGCGCCGCCTGGATGACCGTCTGGCCTGCCCTGGCCTGGATTTGTTTTCCGTTGATGGTGATGTTTACGCTTGTCATAAGATTGCTCCGCTTCGCCGTATTTGCTATTCAACCAGAATGGCGTCGAATTTGCAGACTGTCTCGCAGATGCCGCAACTGACACACAGGGCCGGGTCGATATGATGAATCTCCTTTTTCGCCCCGCTGATGGCGTTTTCAGGACAATTGCGCGCACAGACGGTACAGCCGGTGCAGTTTTCTGGGATGACAGAGAACTCAATCAAGGGTTTGCACACTTTGGCCGGACATTTCTTATCGTAAATATGGGCTTCGTATTCTTCGCGGAAGAATCGCAAGGCAGACAAGATTGGGCCGGGAGTCAACTGCCCAAGCGCGCACAGCGAGGCCCGCTGCATGTTGCGCGAGATGTACTCGATTTCGTCCAGGTCTGCGGGCTGGCCCTGTCCTTCGCTGATGCGTGTCAGCACTTCGAGCAGGCGCTGTCCGCCCATGCGGCAGGGGACGCATTTGCCGCACGATTCCGCCGAGGCAAAGGTCAGGAAGTATTTGGCAAACTCGACCATGCAGGTGGATTCGTCGACCACAATCATGCCGCCCGACCCCATGGTGGCCCCGGCTGCAACCAGCGAATCGAAATCAACCGGTGTATCCAGGGCTGAGGCGGGCAGGCAGCCACCCAGCGGGCCGCCGGTTTGCACGGCTTTGAAGGTTTTGCCTTTGGGAATGCCGCCGCCAATATCGAAGATAATCTCGCGCAGCGGGATACCCATCGGGACTTCAATCAACCCGGTATTGTTGACCTGCCCGGTTAGCGCGAAGACGGCTGTGCCCGGTGATTTGGGTGTGCCAATGGTGTTGAACCATTCGGCGCCGTTCAGGATGATTTGCGGCGTCAAGCCGTAGGATTTGACGTTGTTGACGTTGCTGGGCTGCTGCCACAGACCGGACGAAGCCGGGAAGGGCGGGCGCGGACGCGGTTCGCCGCGCTGCCCCTCGATGGAGGCCATCAGGGCGGTTTCTTCGCCACACACGAACGCGCCTGCGCCTTCCTTGATGTGCAGGTTGAAAGAAAATCCTGTTCCGAGAATGTTTTCTCCCAGGAAACCGCGCTCACGGGCCTGCGCCAGGGCGGTTTTCAGGTGTTCAATCGCCAGCGGATATTCGGCGCGGCAGTAGATGTAGCCCGCGCTCGCGCCGATGGCGTAACCGGCAATAATCATACCTTCGATGACGCTGTGCGGGTCACCTTCCAGGATGGAACGATCCATGAATGCGCCGGGGTCGCCTTCGTCGGCGTTGCAGATGACATACTTTGGGGTTTCGGGTGAACGGCGGCAGAATTCCCATTTCAGGCCGGTCAAGAATCCCGCGCCGCCGCGTCCGCGCAAGCCGGAGGCTTTCATTTCTTCGATGATTGCTTCGGGCGTCATCCCGCTCAGGGCTTTTTGCAGGGCGCGATAACCGTCGTTTTCAATATAGGCCTTGATGTCTTGCGGGTCTATCATGCCGCAGTTGCGCAGCGCAATCCGCACCTGTTTGCGGTAAAAAGGTAATTCTTCGTAATGCGGTAAATCCTGGATTGGCTCACAGATTGAGCCATGATTGGTAACAATCTGACCGAGCGCCGCGCCGGGGACAATTTTGCCTGCGATAAGATGTTCCTCCAGCAGTTGCGGCACCATCGCCGGGCTGACATTGGTGTATGTCACTCGAGTCTGGCCGGGGAGTTGAATATCAACCAGCGGCTCCCTGAAGCACATCCCGATACAGCCAACCGGGACAATTGCCGCGTTGATTTTACGTTCAGCCAATTCCTGGCGGATTAAGCCTTCGATTTCCCCCGCGCCTGCGGCAATCCCGCAGGTTCCCATGCCGATATAAATGGTCGGTAGGGCTTCGGTCGGTTTATCGTGCAGAGCCAGGTCTTGGCTCTCTTGAGATTTTGGCATCAACAACCTCCGCCGTTTTCTTTTTGTCAGGTAAGAGTTTTCAACTCTTTGAGTAATTTCTTCGTCTCGGCATGCCCGTGAACTTTGTCGTTGACCACAACTGCCGGGGCCAGGCCGCATGAGCCGATGCAATAGACGATTTCGAGTGAGTATTTATAGTCCGGATCGCTCTGACCAGGGTCGACATTGAGTGACTCTTGCAGGCCTTCGACAATTTTTGCCGCGCCGCGCACATGACAGGCCGTTCCGTCGCACACGCGAATCAGATTGCGGCCTCGCCGGGCCAGATGGAACTGGGAATAAAAGGTCGCGACACCCATTAACTGACTCAGGGGTGTGCCGGTTTTTTCCGAAATGGCGGCCAGCACTTCTTTGGGCAAATAGCCATAAACATTTTGGGCACGCTGTAAAATTGGGATTTCAGCGCCTTTAATGCCTTTGAATTCATCCAGAATTTCGTCGAGGGCTTGCAGGTCGATTTGTGATTCTGCCATGTTGTCTTTCTCCAATCATCTTCCGTTCGGGCCAAGCGAACTGTATTAAATAGTGTATCGCAAATGCAAGCACAGCGTCAACTGACAAAAAGCACATCACCCAGGCTTAAAAGGCCCAGGTGATGTGACAATCTTCCTTATGGGGAGGGGTGTTCTCAGGAATTTAGCCAGTTGACGATTAAGTCCACGGCTTGGGGGACGAGCGCCCCGGTTTCAGGCGAAAGTTCCCTTGCAAATTCAAAGTGATAACCGCGCACAGAGAGCAGGGCAGCCTCGGGTCTTTTTCCGTACAGGTTCTCGCACATCGAAACCAGTGACTGGGCTGTCAGGTGATGCGTGAAGGGCGAGTGCTGGAATTTGCTCTCGACGGGAATCATGCGCACCGATTGGGGAACATCGCCCATGTGGGCGTCCACAAAGCAAACGCGCTCATAGGCGGCGATATCTTCGGCCATTTCGGGGGTCAGTTGCAGGTAAAAGGCGAAATCCAGGCGGTCATTAGCCGAAAATTCGTCTTCATAGCTGGCAGGGGCGGGTAGGCCGAGTCTCTGTGCCAGCGCGCGCTGAATGTGCCAGGCCACGCCATCGTCTTCCCTGTCCGGGTTGCCGTATCCCAGGATGAGTGTGTTGTTCAATTTACCTGCCGTACCCCGTTCCGAGGATGTAATTTTCGAGTTCCGTGATGGTGCTTTCGCGGCTGGCAATGACCTGTTTGACCACATCGCCGATGGAAATCAGGCCGATGATGCGGTTTTCTTCGACAACCGGCAGATGGCGGACGTGGTATTTGGTCATAATCGCCATGCACTCTTCTGCAGATGTATCAGGATTGATGGTAACCATTTCAGCGGTCATGATATCCCTGATGTGGGTCGTTCGTGAATCATGGCCTTTCAGGATGAGTTTGCGGGCATAATCGCGCTCGCTGAAGATACCCACATAGCGCTCATCTTCTGTTACCAGCACGGCACCAATTTGATGCTCGGCCATCACCTCCAGGGCGTGGTAAACCGTGTCGGAGCATTTGACCGAATGAATAGCGGCATCTCCCTTTTCTTCCAGCATCTTGCGGACGTTTGGCATAATGGTTTCCTTTCTCTGATAAGGAGTGGGAATGAATATGGCTGTTTTTATTGTACGTTATTTTCTTACAGAATCAGTAGAACACGAATATTTTTCAAAGAGCTCGATTTTTGGTGTGTGTAGCGGGCATACGCCCGCTACACACACCAAAAATCGGAAATTCTTCCAACTTTCGTGAAATACTGAGAATCAACCAATTAAGGTTCCCCAGCATTTTCCGTAAGGAAGACTGTATTTTGGATTTTGGCCCACCTGCGCACGCCCAAACTCAAAATGCGGGAAATCTTTAGCACAAGAATTTCATAAGAGACCTAACACAAAGCCCGATTTTCTGGAAAACGGGCTTTGTGTGCATATCTTGTGGGTTAGTCGCGGCGCAGGGTTTTGATGATTTCCCCATCGGGGGCGACCAGGTCGACGATGATGGGCATCTGTCCAACGGCGTGGGTGGAGCAGGACAGGCACGGGTCGTAAGCGCGGATGGCGGCCTCGACCCGGTTCAACATGCCTTCATGGACATCCGGGCCTTTGACATAGGTCTTGGCAACGCTGTCGACGGCATTGCTCATCGCCCAGTTGTTGTGTCCGGTGGAGACAATCAGGTTGACGCGGGTGAGCGCCCCGTTTTCATCGGCTGAGTAATCGTGGATGAGCGTTCCGCGCGGGGCTTCGATGACGCCGACACCGTGTCCGGTGTAATCGCCGCGGGTGTTCAGGATGTCGGTGCTGAGAATGTCTTCATCCTCGCACAGCACGCGCACGCGTTCGGTTGCGAACAGGGCTTCGACGAGGCGGGCGTAGTGATAGTACAGGGTGTTTTCGACCGGTTTGCCGCCGTTGAGCGCCTTGAAGATTTTAAGTTCATCGTTTGCCAGCGGGGTGTCGATTTTATCTGAGATGTTCAGGCGTCCCAACGGACCGACGCGGTAGACACCGTCCGGGTATCCCATCTTTTTGTAGAACGGGAATTTCAGGTACGACCAGGGTTCGACATGCTCGGAAATGTAATCGAGGTAATCTGCAATCGGGAAGCGTTCGAGCTCTGAGCCCTGTCTATCAATCAGGCGGATATTGCCCTCGTATAATTCCAGGCCGTTTTCAGGCGTAATCAGGCCAAAGTAGCCAGTGGGGAAGACGGCGAACTTGTTGATGTCTTCCATATTCTTTTCGGCCCAATCCTTCATGATTTGCAGGCCGACCTGGATGGTCTCGATGGCTGCATCCACATCCTTCAGGATGGCATCCCGCTCTTCAACCTTGAGCGATTTATTGACGCCGCCCGGCACAGCAAAAGTGGGATGGATGCGGCGCCCACCCAGGATTTTGATAATCTGCTGACCAAATTTGCGCAACTGCACGGCTTTGACGGTTAGCTCTGGGTTGGCGCCAATCAGGCCAACAACGTTGCGAATTTCCGGTGCGGCGTCGAATCCGAGCAGCAGGTCTGGTCCGGCCAGTTCGAAGAAGTGCATACCGTGGCTTTGAATCATCTGACCCATGTGCATCAATTCGCGCAACAGATTGGCGGGGCGGGGCGGGGTTCTACCAGTAATCAAGTCGCCGGCTTTGGCGGAGGCCAGGTGGTGGCTGACCGGGCAGATGCCGCAAATGCGCGGGGTAATCTGGGGCATTTCGAAGTACAGGCGGCCTTCGCAGAATTTTTCAAATCCGCGAAATTCGTTGACGTGCATAAACGCGCGCTCAACCGAGCCGTCGTCTTTCATGCGGATGGTGACTTTGGCGTGGCCTTCGATACGGGTAACGGGTTCAATGGTAATTTTTTGAGTGCTCATATTTTGCTCCTCGATATTCGCTATTCGATATTCGCTATCCGATGCTCGAATGTTCGAGTTATCGAATTATCGAATATCGCAGGGGTTTAGTGCCAGTGCAGCATGTCGTCCTTGATTTCCGGTTTGCGGCCCTGGGCTAGTTCGGCAAGGACGTAGAAAATCACATCGGCATCAGGCGGGCAGCCGGGGACGTTGATGTCAACCGGAACGACCTCGTGGATTGCGCGAGTCTTGGTCATGGTTGCCAGTTCAGGGTCGTTCGGGATTTGGCTGCCTTCTTCGTTGCTCTCCGCTTCCACATAAGCACGCTTGAGGGCCGCTTCAATGCCGCAGAAATTTCGCATGGCCGGTACGCCGCCAAATACGGCGCAATCGCCGAGCGCAACCAAGATTTTGGAGCGTTCGCGGAACATTTTGGCGACTTCCTCGCTGGCTGTGTTGTTGATTCCGCCTTCCAGAATGCCTACGTCAACGCCTTCTTTGTCGGGATGTTTCAAGTCGGTGATGGGCGTGGAGCGCAGGTCTGCCAGTTCGAGGACATCCAGGATGCGCTCATCGATATCGAGCAGGGACATGTGACAGCCAGCGCAGCCGCACATCCAGTCTGAAGCAATTTTCGGTTTAGCCATAAGTTTCTCCTTTACCGTTAACTGAGCACCACGCTCGACTTGCGCTCGTGGAGCGATTCGTTCCAATCAGCTTTGATGGACATGTTCATGCGCATGGCAAGTTCGCTCAGCACGCTGGTGTTGTCGCGCACGCCTTCGGGCGGCTCGATAACTTTTTCGGCCTTCTGTACGCGCCCATCCATGTTGACGTAGTGGCCTTCCTGTTCCGACCAGATGGTCGCCGGCAGGACGACATCGGCTTTTTCGGTCAGTTCAGAAGCGTAAGCGGCCTGCGCCACCAGGTAAGGGGCTTTCAGCAGTCGGCTAACCTGTTCTTCGGAGAGATAATCATCCCCAAGCATGACGTACACGGCTTGCTGTCCATTGAGTGCAAACTGGGCGTCCAGTCTGAGCAAGGATGCAAACTGGGTGTTGGCTTTGCCCTTGACCGACAGGAAGCCAAAGCGTTCCTTGTCTACTGCGCCGACCAGGGTAGCCAGACTGTACAGGCTTGCAACCAGGCTTTCATCGCACTGGGCGGTAATGCCTTTGCCATACAGGATGACCGGGTTGACGGCGTTTGCCAGCACACGGGCCGCCTGGGTCAATGATTTGAGCGTCAGGCCGCTCTTTTCTACGGCTGCGGCAATGGCGTCGTCCGGGTTCGGTATATCCATCTCGACCCGGCCCAGGTTTTCTTTGACGATGATGGCCTTGAGACCTTCAATCAGGGCCAGGTCGGAGCCAGGCTTGTTGACCAAGGAAACATCAGCCATTTCATGCAGCTCTTCGCCTTCCGGGTCAATGCTGATGAGTTTCATGCCTTTGGGCAGCGCGCGTTTGACGAAGAAACCGGCCACCATGTGGTTGCGGGCGATGTTTGCGCCGATGCACAACACCGTATCGGCGGTTTTCAGCATGTCGAGGCGGCCTTCGAACGAACCGATTTTTTCTGCCAACGCCGATACCGGTGCGGTGGTCATGCCTTCTTCGGCGCTGGTGACCATCCCGGCTTTGAAGGCTCCGGCAAACAGTTCGCGGAAGGTTGTCAGGGTTTCGGCAGGCAGGCGGGTCGAGGCGATGGCCGCCAGGCCGTTGTGACTGTCGCCAGCCAGCGGCTTTAGTTTGTCGGCCACGGCACCCAGAGCTTCATCCCACGAAACGGGTTCGAGTTTGCCGTTTTTCTTTATCATCGGGGTGGTGATGCGTGTGCGTGATTCGGTCATCGGGTGGTAGCGGCCGTGTTCACAAAGCGAACCGTGATTGACGTTGCCTTCCCAGTCGCCTTCGATGCGCACGATGCGGTTGTCGCGGATGAATAACTTGACTCCGCAGCCCACCGAGCAACCCACGCAGACCGATTTGACCTCGGTCATGAATTCGTCCAGACCCTGGTAACTGCTGGTGCGGTCAATCAACGCGCCGGTTGGGCAGACCTGGACACAGGCGCCGCATTTGATGCAGGAGCTTTCGCCCAGCGGCAAATTGGTGTCAGCCACGATGAGGCTGGCGGCGCCGCGCTCGGCAACGCTCAGGGTGAAGTTGCCGGTCATTTCGGCGCAGGCGCGCACACAACGACGGCACAGGATGCAGCGGTTGTTATCCAGCACGAAATAGGGATGGGTAGTATCGACCGGGAAGTCGGTCCAGCCCGGCTGGATAGGCCAGTGGGTCATCTCTTCGTGATAGGCCGCATTTTGCAGTTCGCAATCGCCGCCGCTGACCTGGCAGAACGGGCAGAAGTGGTTGCGTTCGCTGAAGAGCATTGAAAGGATGAATTTGCGCGATTTCTTCAACGTCTCGGTTTCAGTGTTGACGACCATGTTCGGGCTGACCGGCAGGGTGCAGGAAGCAACCGGCATACGGAAGCCCTGAACGTCGACAACGCACAGGCGGCAGCCGCCATAGGGAACCAGTTCCTTGTGTTCACACAGGGTCGGGATGTGGATCCCGGCCATTTCTGCTGCCCGCAGGACGGTTGTCCCTTCCGGCACTTCGACTTGTTGTCCATTAATGGTGATTTGAACCATAAGTTCCTCTACATTTTCTCTATGGAATGCGTGGCAGGTTTACTGTATTTGTGCTTTGTATTCCATTAGCGTCTTGGTTATGCTTCTTCCAGTTCCGCTGTCATTTCGCATATTCCGGTCGGGCAGACGCCCAGGCGGATGTGCGCTTCGACTTCGGCGCGGAAATACTTCAGGGTATCGTAAATCGGCACGCTGGCTGTTTGGCCCAGGCCGCAGTTCGATGCAAGTTCCATTTCTTTGGCAATGCCCATCAGTGTGTCAAGGTCAGTCAGGGTGCCCTGTCCCTGGCTGATGCCGGTCAGGATTCGTAGGGCGCGTTCTGTACCGACACGACAGGGGGTGCATTTGCCGCAAGATTCGAACTTGAAGAATTTCATCAGAACTTTGGCCAAATCTAGCACGCAGTTGTTCTCATCGCAGATGAGCAGCGCGCCAGAGCCAAGCGAAACGCCTGCTTTGCGGAAGGACTCGAAATCCATGGGCGTATCTTGCAGGCTGGACGGGATGATGGAGCCGCTCGAACCGCCGGTTTGAGCCATTTTGAAGGTTGCACCGGTTTTCATGCCTTGCCCGTAAATATTGATGATTTCGCGCAAGGTAATGCCCATTGGCACTTCAATCAGACCGCGGAAGTTGATGTTGCCCAGCATGGTGTAGCACTTGGTGCCGGGGCTGGATGGCGTGCCAAAGGAGCGGTACCAATCCGCGCCATTCAGGATGATGGGCGGAACATTGGCGAGCGTTTCAACGTTGTTGACCAGCGTCGGTTTGCCCCACAGTCCATGGGTGGTCGGGTAGGGAGGCCGGGCGCGCGGTTCGCCGCGTTTGCCCTCGATGGATTCGAGCAGGGCGGTTTCCTCACCGCAGACATATGCACCCGCGCCGCTGTGAATGTGGATATCGAAATTGAAGCCCGATTCCAGAATATTGTTGCCGAGCAGTCCGTATTCGCGCGCCTGGAGAATTGCTTTTTGCAGGCGGCTCTGGGCAATCTGGTATTCGCCGCGCACGTAGATATAGCCTTCGTCTGCGCCGACGCAGTAGGCGGCAATCGTCATGGCCTCGATGATGCTGTGCGGGTCGCCTTCCAGAATGACGCGGTCTTTGAAAGTGCCGGGTTCGCTTTCATCGGCGTTGCAGACGACATACTTTTTGGGTGAGTCGGTGCTTGCCACAAAGCGCCATTTCATGCCGGTTGGGAAGCCCGCGCCGCCGCGTCCTTGCAGTCCGGCTTTTTCGAGCATGGCGTGGATTTCAGACCGTTCCATGCCCAGGGCTTTAGCCAGCGCCTGGTAGCCGTCCTCGATGATGTATTCCTCGATGTTTTCAGGGTCGATGCGTCCCACGCGGCGTGTTACGATGCGCTTTTCCATCGGGCTGGTGCCTTTGCGGGCTTTCAGCCAGCCAATCCGCCCGGTGAGTTCCTTGACCGGAGCGAGCAGTTCTTCGGCGATGCGGCCCTTGTAGAGATGTTCTTCAACGATGCGGTCGACATCCTTGACCTCGACCGGGCCGTAGGCCGTCGCTTCAGGGTAGATAATGACCAGCGGAACAACATCGTGCCGACCGGTATCTGTAATCTGTGCGAGGGTCACTTCCTCGCTCAGGCCGAATTCTGCCAATTTCTGCTCGAAGCGGTGATACACGTCCTGTGCGCCGCGGCTCAGGCTGTCAGGGTCGTTTGAGACAAGAATCATTGAACGGGAGAATTTCATAATGCGCCTCTCACTCGTACTTGGCGAAAATGTCCGCCAGTTGTTCCGGGGTGATGTTGCCGTATATATCATCATCCACCAGCATGACCGGGCCGACGCTGCAAATACCCAGGCAACTTACGGTCTTGAGCGTAAAGCGTCCTTCAGGGTCGGTTTCACCAGCCTTCAGGTTGAGCGTTTCCTGGATTGTTTTCCATACTTCGCGTCCGCCCTGCACGTGGCAAGGCGCGCTTTCGCAGAATTGCACCACGTGCCGACCGGTTTTCTCGGTGTTGAGCATATGGTAGAACGAAGCCAGCCCATAGAGTTGCCCTTCCGAGACCAGCACATTTTCATCCGGTTGGTGCAGCAATTTGCGCGCCAGTCGAATGGCCTCTGCCGGAATATAACCGTAATCGTGGTTGATTTCGAGCAAAATCGGGATGAATGCGTCGGGTTGGTTGCCGTGTTTTTCAATAGCCGCTTCCACGATTTGGGCCAGGTCTTTCTCTTGTCCCACCTGGGGTGGGGTTTCCGCTACTTTTGTCATCCTGCCTCCTCAAAGGTTCATGTATTTTGGAGTTTTGACTTGGTGCCGGGCTTTGCGAACTGTTTTGCAGAGCCGCTGTTTGAAAATAAAGCGCGCGTTTTTGGTGATGAATTATGAGACTTCAATCGCGTCAAAGTTACACACCTGGACACAGATACCGCAGCGAATGCAGGTTTCCTGGTCGATGACGTGCAGTTGACGCCGTTCGCCGCTGATGGCTTCGACCGGGCAGTTGCGCGCGCAGACGGTGCAGCCGGTGCAGGCCGGGTCCTTAATATCAAAGCGAATGAGCGGACGGCAAACTTTGGCCGGACAACGCTTCTCATAGATATGGGCTTCGTACTCATCGCGGAAGTGTTTGAGCGTGCTGACGACCGGGTTGGGCGCGCCCTGGCCTAGGCCGCACAGGCTGCCCAGTGTGATTTCTTCGCATAGCGCTTCGAGTTTTTCGATGTCGCCATCTTCGCCGAAGCCGTCGCAGATTTTTTGCAGCATTTCGAGCAGGCGGCGGGTGCCGACGCGGCAGGGGGTGCATTTGCCGCATGATTCAGCCTGGGTAAAGTCCATGAAGAAGCGGGCGATATCGACCATGCAGGAGGTCTCGTCCATGATGACCAGGCCACCGGAACCCATCATCGAACCGGCTTCGGTCAGGGCTTCATAATCCAGGGGCAGGTCGAGATAGGCTTCGGGGAGACAGCCGCCCATCGGGCCGCCGGTCTGCACGGCTTTGAAGTGACGGCCTTCGTGCATACCACCAGCCACTTCGTAGATGATTTCGCGCAGGGAAATGCCCATCGGCACTTCAATCAGGCCGGGTTTCTTGACGTTGCCGCCGACCGCAAAGGTTTTGGTTCCCTTCGAGCGCTCGGAGCCCATGCTGGCGAACCAGTTTGCGCCTTTCAGCAGGATTTGCGGCACATTGGCGTAGGTTTCGACATTATTGTTGTTGGTAGGTTTGCCCCAAACACCTTTGACGGCCGGGAAGGGCGGGCGTGGGGTCGGTTCGCCGCGCATGCCCATAATCGAGGCAATCAGGGCGGTTTCTTCGCCGCACACGAATGCCCCGGCGCCGACGCGAACTTCCAGGTCAAAGGAGAAGTCGCTGCCGAGAATGTTTTCACCCAGGAAGCCAAACTCGCGCGCCTGTTCGATGGCGATGTTGAGGGTTTCAATCGCAATCGGATATTCGGCGCGGCAGTAAATGTAACCGTAGGATGCGCCGACAGCATACGCGCCGATAATCATGCCTTCCAGCACCGAATGCGGGTCGCCTTCGAGCACGCGGCGGTTCATGAACGCGCCGGGGTCGCCTTCATCGGCATTGCAGACCATGTACTTGGGGAAGTCGTCCACTTTTCGGGCGATGTCCCATTTGCGGGCAGCCGGGAAGCCCGCGCCGCCGCGTCCGCGCAGGCCGGAATTTTTGACTTCTTCGATGACCTGTTCGGGAGTCATCTCGAACAGGGCTTTGCCGAGGGCCTGGTAGCCGTCTACGGCCAGGTAGTCTTCGATGTTGGTTGGGTCGATGTAGCCGCAGTTTTTCAGCACGATGCGCACTTCTTTGGGGCGCAGCGGGCCGAGTTCCTCGTCCACCACCACTTTGGGGGCTTCGCGGAATTTCTCGACGATGCGGCCTTTCAGGAAGTGTTCTTCGACGATGAAGGGGATGTCGTCGGCGTTGAAGCCGACATAATGCACGCCTTCGGGGTAGATAATCATTTCAGGGCCGTTTTCACAGCCGCTGATGCGTGAAGTCTCCAGTACCTGGATTTCGTCAATCAGACCTTGGTCAACCAGTTCATCCTGCAATGCATCAATGATTTCATGCGCGCCGCAGGCCAGGCACTCAGGGTCAACAGATACCAATATGTGTGAACGGAAAAAAGCCATAATTAACTCCAAATATTTATCAGGTAACGCAAAATGGCATTTTGCGCCACTTACATCTGCAAGGGCAGGACATTGCTCTCAACCGGCTGGCCGCCTTGCACGTGCTCTTTCATAATCTTCTCGGCAACTTCGGCGTTGACTTTGCGGTAATAGACTTTGGGCTGGTCGCCGATGACAACTTCGACAATCGGTTCATGTTCGCACATGCCGATGCAGCCGGTCTGGGTGACGCTTATGCCGCTGACTTTGTTCTCTTCGATATAGTTCAAGACACTTTTCATGGTGTCGCGCGCGCCTGCGGCGATTCCGCAAGTGCCCATCGCAACGATGACCTGGATGTTGCCAGGTGCGCTTTTCATCTCTTTTTTCTTCAAGGCTTCTTCACGAATGCGTTTGAGTTCGTCAAGGGATTTGATAGCAGGCATTTTTATCTCCTTCATTCTGGAGTGCAAAATCTCCAGATTTTGCACATTTTTTGAGATTTCTCCAAAGTCGGGAGACTTTGGACTCCGGTTTCAAGGTGTAATCGCGCCGATGCCTTCTTCCAGCATTCCGCGCACAAAACTTAAGACTTCTGGTTCGGTCATGGGCAGGTCGCCCAGTTCGGCCTTCAGTTCAACATCATCGAAGGCAAATTCATCGCTTTGTCCATCGGCCTGTGTCACCCGGTAGTTGAAACTCCAGTGAATATCTGGATACGAAACCAGCATTGCCAGGAAGGTGGCGGCCAGGTCTCCGAGCGGCATCCGGTCGATGTGGCTATGTTGGAAGGTCACTTCCAACCGTGTGCCTTTGCCCTGCTGCGAGGTCAGTGTTAATCCGCCTGCGCTTTGTTCGGCGGCCAGCTTCAGGAGCGGGATTCCCAGTCCGACTTTGCGGGTGGTGCGGGTGGTGTAGAAGGGGTCGAGCACGTGCAGGGCGGTTTCGGCGTCCATGCCGCGCCCATCGTCTTCGACGCAGGCCCACAGGCGGTCGTTTTTAAGGTCCTCGTGCACCGCGATGCAGATGTTGCGTCCCTGTGCGGCGACGCTGTTTTCGGCAATATCGAGCAGGTGCAGGGCAATTTCGCGCATTTCAGGCTGTCTGCGCTTCTTTTTCTTCCCGGGCCTGGAGCCGTTTGACCATTTGCGGGAGTTTGTTGGGTTTGACGCGACCCTCGAGCACATCATCCACCACGATGACCGGGGCCTGACTGCATGCGCCCACACAGCGGCACTCTTCGAGCGTAATCAGGCCGTCGGGGGTGGTCTGGCCGAGGTCGATGCCGAGCATTTGTTTGGCTTTTTCGACCAATTGCGGCACACCGGCCACATAACAGGCCGTGCCGAGGCAAAACTTGATGGTGTACTTGCCACTCGGCTGGGTTTTGAAAAATGAGTAGAACGTCACCACGCCGTGAACCTGTCCAAGGGGCACATTTAATTTGCGGGCGATATAAGCCTGCATGGCAGGCGAGACATGGCCGATTTTGCCCTGAACTTCGTTCAAGACGAGCATAACCGCGCCCTGGCGGTCTTTGTTATCGGCGATGGCCTTTTCAATAATCGCTTTTTGTTCAGCGATATTCAAGGGGTCGGTTGCTGCAATGTTTTTTAAGAGTCGGGTCATAATTTGGATACCTTTGATGCGATTTGTGATAATTCTCACAAATTAGTTTAGCATTTCATTCCTTAAACGTCAATGACTAAATGTCACGAAATCAATGGGTAACTTGTCAGTCTTGTTGGGGATTGATGATTTTGACGTTGCGCCCGTCCTGGCCGCGCAGGGCCAGTCGGAGTTCAGCCAGGGTGCGGGTTTCGATGGTGAAATGGGTCGAGCCGATGAAAGATTCCAGCATGTGCACGTCGCCGCTCTGGATGAGGGGGTAAGTGCCCAGGGCGGGGAATTTGGTGCGGGCGACTTCAGGGGTGGTGTGGCGGGAAATCTCAAAGGCTTCGACCGGCCAGGAATCGGAAACCAGGCCCAGTATGGGAAAGAGTCCGTTCTTCATCCGCTCTACATGGGCCGGGATGACGAGTCCGCCGAGGGCGTTGACGCGCTCATAAACCTCGTCGATGCTGAAGCGGGTCGAGGTTAAAAGCAGGCGCGGCTCGGTGCGGATGAATTCGCCTTCTTCATCCACCACCAATTGCTCACCGAAGAAATCGGGTCGGTTAGTCAGGTCGGGCAGGGCGGCATTCACCTCGGCTTGCCAGGCGGCCAGTTGTTCAAGGGTCTCGAACAGGCACAGGATGTGAACTTCCTCGCGCGATTGCACTTCCATGCCCGGCAAAACAACAAGGCCAGTGCCTGCGGCAGCCTTTTGGACGGCGGCCACGTTGGCGCTGGCGTTGTGGTCGGTGATGGCAATCAGGTCAATGCCGCGCTCGATGGCTTCCTCGACAATCAACGGCGGAATCATTTCGATTTCGGCACAGGGCGAAAGCACCGTGTGGACGTGCAGGTCGGCGCGGAAGGTTTGCATGGCGGCCTTAGGCCTCGTGAATGCCCATCTCCCACAACTTGCCGTCGATTTCAAAATTTTTGCGCGGGGTCGAGAGCAGGATGACGCCCTGCTGGTTGGCTTTGTCGATGGTGGCCTGGTCGGGTTGGGCGCCTTCGCTGATGATGATGGCGGCCACTTCGAGCAGGGCGGCAACAGCGACGATGTTCAGGTGGGCTTGCAGGGTCATCCACAGATACCCGGTTTTGGCTCCGGCCATCACGCAGGAGAGCAAGTCGGATGTATAGCCGCCGGTGACTTCGATGGCGGAAAAATCGCGCGGCTCGGTGAGCACATTTAGTTCGAGTTTTTCGATGACTTGTTGTAAATTCATTTATTTTTGTCCTTCTCTTATTCCGGTCAGGGTTTGGTTGGGAATGATGATGCGCATGAGCAGTTTCGAGCCTTTGCCAATCGCCGATTCGAGTTCGAGCGTATCGACACAGCGTTTCATATTGACCAATCCCATGCCTGCGCCGAAGCCCATTTCGCGCACCTGCTCGGTGGCGGTCGAGTAGCCCGGTGTCAGGGCCTGGGCGATGTCGGGGATGCCGGGGCCGTCGTCGACAGCGGACATGGTGATGCGGTGCGGCTCGACTTCCAGTTTCAGGATGCCGCCGTTGTCGGTGTGGATGATGAGATTCATCTCGGCTTCGTAGACGGCGATGCCGCAGCGACGGGTGATTTGCGGGTCGGCGCCCAGGCGGGTGAGGGCGCGCTTGATGTGGCTGGAAGCGTTGCCGCCGTGCGTAAAATCGCGCGCCTGGATGTTATAGCGCAAGACCAGCGTGGTGCGGTCTGAAATGATGTCCTGGAACAGGTGGCTGGCGCGGTAACGGCGTACTTCTTCTTCCTGGTAATCTTTTTGCAGGGCCACCAGGATGCCGCGCGTGATGTCGCCCTTGGTAATCATGCCGACCAGTTTGTTGTTTTCATCCACCACCGGCAGGCGTCCCAGGCGGCTGATGGTGAAGGTCTCGATGGCCTTGACCACCGATTCGTAACTGGCAACCGTGACCACTTCGCGGGTCATATACTTGCTGACCGGCTCTTCCAGCCCGCCCTTGTACATGGCATGGACAATATCTTCCAGGCTGATAATGCCGACCATCTCATCATCCTGCAAAACAGGCACACCCGAAATACGTCCGATACGCAGGATTTCAAGCACCTCGGAAAGCGGCATTTCCGGCGTCGCCGTGCGTAGTTCCGCCGACATGACATCGTGGACTTTCAAATCATAGGACAGTTCCTCGACGCGGCTGATGTCGTGCGCGTCCTGGTCCGTGATTGGCCGTCCGCGGCGGCCATAAATTTCCTGCTCGGTTTGGGGTCTACTCTTCGGGGACATTGGATTCAAAACTCGGCAGCCCCGCCTTGTGCAGCCGTCCGCATATCTCAAACATTCCAAACGGGCTGGTAATCAGCGGAATGCTTTCCTGGGTGGCAATTTCGAGCGTTGCAGCCTGCGGTTTTTTATCGCGTACAAAGACAATTGCGCGAATATCAGCCATCTGGGCGGTGCGCACCACCTGCGGGTTGGTCAGCCCGGTCAGCAGGATGGCGTCGGGCTGGCTGGCAGCCAGCACATCGCTCATCAGGTCGGCGCCGATACCGCCGCGAATCTGGTGTTGCAGGCCCACCTCCGGGTTGAGCAGGGTGCCATCCACAATCTCGATAATTTTGTTGAGTTCCATCGCTAAAGAAAAGTCCTTTCATATGCTATCTCTCAGTATTTCACGAAAGTTGGAAGAATTCCCGATTTTTGGTGTGTGTAGCGAGCGTAAGCCCGCTACACACACCAAAAATCGGTCTCCTTGCAAAATATTCGTGAGCTACTGATTCTCAATTGACCTGTTCCACTTCGATAACCCGTTCAGGGTGTGTGTAGACAGTGAAGCGGTCGCGACGGGCATAGCCAATCAGGGTGATACCTGCTTTTTCTGCAATCTCGACCGAAAGCGAACTGGGCGAGGTGCGTGATATGACAATCGCTGCGCCAATTTTGGCGGCTTTTTGAATCATCTCCGAACTGATGCGCCCGGTGGTCAGCAAAATTTTGTGGGCCAGTTCGGGCTTTTGCATGAGATACAGCCCGGCAATTTTATCCAAAGTATTGTGGCGGCCAATGTCCTCGGCAGACAGGATGATTCTATCTCCGTCGCTCAAGGCGGAGGTGTGGACGCCACCGGTTTGTTTGTACAGGTCCTGTGCCTCGAACAGGCTGGCAGCCAGCGCCGTTACCTGGTCCGGACGAATGCACGCCCCATTGGGCTGGCCTACTGTTCCTGAACTGGATTCAGTCTGGGAGGTGACCCCGCCCGTGCACCCGGATGTTTTTCGCCAGTCCTTGGGTTGTTCCACGTTGCGAGTCAGCCAGACATCCACGTTGTCGCCGTTCTCACACGGACGCACATCGGCGACTTCGTCCATGCCTTTGATGATGCCTTCGTTATAAAGGAAGCCAATTGCGAGGGCCTCCAGGTGAATAGGTGTGCACATTAGCGTCAGCCAGAGTTCGCCGTTGACCGTCAGGTTGACGGGTTTTTCGACAATCACCTCGGCAGGGACGACTTCGGGTTTTCCTTTGCGAAAAAAAGTGTATTCAATTGGTTTGCTCGTTCTCATATTTCTACCTGTAATTTCTAACACGTTGCGCTGAAAATTGTATTGTGATGAAAGTCACAAGAAAGGCGTAATATATCACATTTCTTTTTCATTACCAGTGTAGCATATCCGTCAGCGGCCTGAAAGATGACAAATATCACTATTCGTGTCTAAATGGGGATAAAAAGAGACCATTTGCAATCTGTGCAAAATAGTCTCTTTTTAGGCCATAGGGCGAGATAACATCTCGCCCTACATTCTCTGATATTTGCCGTGAAGAAGGTCGCATTTTGGGGTGTGAGCGCGCGCGTTTGCGGCGTTCTCGCACCCCAAAATGCGGAGGCTTACCACGGGAATTCTCCTAAAGAGCCATTTATTGCTCCCAGCCTGAGGGTAAATTGGGGGCCTGCCAGGCTGGGTGGGGTTGCCAACCAATCCATGAATTATCCAAAGGATAGCCTTGCCGCTCGATAGTCGACAGGACTTCGGGTTTGGCATTTTCTATGGCCTCGACCCACTCTTTGCGCAAGAGACCGTTCCGAATCCCTTGCTGGTATTCATCAACATCTTTCCATTTCCAC
>JAWOIR010000277.1:0-5542 GCA_046484545.1 Anaerolineales bacterium | reverse complement strand
TTGACCCGATTCACCATCAGTTGCAGCGGCGGCTCGGAAGGTGGCGTGATGATCTGCGCGCTGGCAAGTGCAGTTCCATGAACAGGCTGCGGCTACGTAAATCATGGCGAAAGTCGTCATCTATCAGATTGCGGCAGCTTCGTAACAGGCGGATGGTGCCGGCGCGGAGGATTCGGCCAGTTGGGCCTTGTTTTCTTCGGTAACGTAGGGGCAGGTGCTCAGTTCGACCTGTTTGGCAGCCAGTTTCATGGCGAAGGCCAGGCAGGTGGGGAAACCGCATTCTTTGCAGTTGGTTTGCGGGAGCAGTTTGTAAATTTGGATGCCAGAGAGGGCCATAGGAGTTCCTTTCGTTTACCAGGTTTCCGGTGCTTCAGTTTCCCAGGTATTTTTCAATGGAGAACTGAACAACAGGATAACTGGATAACATTTATGCGGTCATTAACTCGGCGACAGCGGCTTTGAGCCGTTTGACCGACTCTGGATGCCGCAGGACAACGATGTTTGCCCCGGAATCAACCAGCGCGGTGGCGGTGGCGATTTCCCAGTTGATGGCGCGCTGCAACCAATCGCCCCAGGCTTCGGAGACGCCCTGGCCGACTTTGGATTCTTTGGTCTTCCAGGCCTCGAACCCGACTGTAACCAACATGGGGAACTGGGTCATGCTGTCGCCTTGCAGGGCGGCCATGCGCAGGCGTTCCATGACCGAGTAGCCGTATTCGATGCCATAACCGAGCGCGCCGACGGTCGGGTCCATGATGATGCGGTCGGCGGGCAGGCCCATGTCGGTGATGAGGATGTTGAGTTGTTTGGCAAGGTTGACATCCATCGGGCTGCGCGCGCTGACCAGGTGCTCATTGGCCAGGGCGGCGGCGACGATGGTGCGGTAGTTTTTGTCTTCGCAGATGCCGAGCAGCAGGCGTTCGCCTTTGGCGGCTTCGGCAACCGGTACGATGAGTTCGTTGTCCTTTTCAGCCTGTCCGGGCCCAAAGACGGCCAGGGGCAGGCCACTGGCTGCCAGCACTGCTTTGACGGCTTTGACGGCGTCAGCGGGGGTGTCTTCGAGCGTCAGCCACAGGATGAGCATTTCGGCCCCGGCTGCTTCGGCGGCTTTGGCCCAGGCGGCGGGGTCGTTCATGGCCTCGCCCCAGGTTTCTTCGAGCAGGGGCGACCAATCGGCAGGTTTGCGCGATTTGATTTCCACGGCGATGAGCGGGGGATTGGGCGTTGGCGTCTCGAAATGCAGATAGGGCATGGATGCTTCTCCCCCAACGGTGACGACGTTGGCGCGTGTGCCGCCATCTGCGGCTGTTGCGCCGAGCGCAATGGCGCGCACCTGGCCTGTCCACTTGTCTTTTGGTATTTCGATTGGCATGGTTCTCTCCTGTGTTCGATAGTCGGTATTCGTTACTCGATAGTCGGTATTCGGTGCTCGATACTCGATACTCGAATTATCGCTTTCCTTTACTTCAGGCCCGCTTTCCTGCGCGCTTCGTCCCGTCTTTCGATGAACTGTTCGATGGGAGATTTGCGCTCGGCGGCAATGCCCAGGTCTTTCAGTTCTTTCTCGTCACGAGCAGCCAGCGCGCGCAGGATGTGACGGTATGAAATCAGCGCGGCTGGGTAGATGATGCCGCCGGCGTTGTGATTCATATAGGCCGCGCGGATGCGGCGGTCTTTCATCATCTGCGCGGCCAGGGCAATGGAAATATCAGGCGGAAGTTCAGGAACACCTTCGCGCATGACTTCTTCGGCGGTCAGGGCGTCCGCGTTATCCCGACCATAAATGCCGACCAGTTCTTCGTAGCCAATTACACCGACGCCGTGGCCTTCTTCATCCAGCACGACCATCTCTTCGATGTTATGCTCCAGGATGAAGCGGGCCACATCCACTGCCGGGGTTGTGGTTTTGCAGGTCGGCACGCCGACGGTCATTAAATCGCGGACGAGTTTCACGGTTTATCCACTAAAACATCGGGTCCATGACGATGGCCGGGTGGTTGTGCGCTTCCAGCCAGGCCAGCAGGTCGTCGACGCTGGTTACAGTGCGCTCATCGGCGATTTTCTCAATCAAATCCGGGTCATCTTCACGCTTCGCAACTTCTTTGAGTTCGTCGGACATCGTTTCTTTTAGCACGCTCGACATCCAGACCACGCGCTTGAAGCCGCCATCTGCCGAGATGAACTTGGGGCTGATGAGGTAGTACTTGCCGACGCCCATCACGCCGGGGGTTTGCAGGCCGCCGCCGGCAATACCGGCCAGGGTCGAGAAGGTCATGCCTGCCGGGGTCATCGAGGTATCCTCGCGGCTGACTATCATTACGCCGTTGGCTTCCGGGATGAGCATGACGATGCACTCGAAACAACCGCAAGCCGTCATCGGGTTTTCCATGATGGCGTACATGCTGACTTCATTGACTGCGCCATGCGAACCCATGGATGCATACTCGTTGGTGCCCTGCCAGTAGCCCTTGACCGGGTCGATGACTCGTCCCAGTTTGATAGGCTGGTTGGGGCCGGTCGGGTTGATGTTGAAGGAGGCTTTGCAGTCCAGCCAATTGTACGCGCCGCACAATCCCAATCGCTGCGGGCTGACCACACAGACGTGATTGGGGGCAAACGACTGACAGAGCGTGCAGGAGTAGAACTCCTCCACCCTGTCATCGGTCAGGTCGGCCAGGCGTTTATTACGGAAATCGTAGGATTCTCGCGCTTTCTCCAGCCACTCGTCGAACAGGGCCGGCTCGGTGTAAATCGTGACCTGCACTTTGTCGACAATCGCGCCAAAATCGGCGTGGAAGCGGGCATGCAGGATTTTGCCGATGTCTTCCAGGCTGAATCCTTTTTCAGCGGCGGCGTTGGAGACGCGCACCCAGGCGATGTCGCGCTGCCCGACGTGCTGGATGCCGCTTGCGCCGTTGACGAAATAGTGAATTTGACGCTCCAGCACCGGTTCGAAATCGGCCTGCATACCGCGTCCGGCCACTTTCGCCACGACGCCCACGCTCATGCTGCCCTGTTCCGGGATTTCGCTGAAATCAGGGCCGATGACTTCGACCTTGCCGTCGACAACTTCTTCCAGTGGGGCGGTGTAGAGATATTCAAAGCAACGGCTGTGCTTGCCGCCAAATTCAACCCGCAGGTCGGCCTTGCGGACGACTTCGCCCTCGAAGGCCGAACCATATGGCACCGGAATCGGCACTTCGGTCATCTTGATTTTGACGCCGCGCACCTCGATGCACTTCTGGATGAGCCGCTCGGCCTTTTCCATGTCATCCGCGCCTTCGATGGATTCGAAGGGCATGGAGACAACATGCTCGTAGGTGGTCACGCCGGTCGGCAGGATTTCGGGGATGACCGTATCGGCGATGACCGGGAAGCCGAAGTTAATCGCCCCGGCGGCAGCGGCGTATTTCAGGTCGTCCACTTCGCCCAGGGCCAGCACAAAGGCAAAGACGCGTTCCTTGTTGTAGAGCAGGATTTCCTGCGCCATGCCGGCTTTCATGCCGCCAAAGGTCAGCGCGGAACGGGCCGCGAATCCGAGCGGGTAAATAGCTGAGATGGTGTCGGTGCCGAACGGCACGGTGTAGGTGTCGTAGCCGAGTTCGACGCCTTCTTCCTGCAACTGGTCGATGATGCTGCGACCATTGACATTGCCGCATAGGAAGGTCAGGATGTTGCGCTTTTGCAGTTCGCGCACGATTTTGACCGCTACTTCGTTGGATTTGGCGCAGCCGACGATGGCTGCGAAGCCAGGCATACGTCCATCAACCAGCGAGATGCCCCAGGTGCGCAGTTGGATGTCGTCGATGGGGCCGTTGAGATGGTCCTCCATCGAGTTACCCAGATGTGGGTAGGCCGTGCCGCCAGCCAGCCGGAAACCGGATTTGGCCTCGGGCTGCAATTCGTACAGGAAACGAATGGCCTCAATGGTTTCGGCTGCGAACAGGGTTGCCATGCCGCCGTCAAGGGTTTCGCCCAGATAGGGCGTCCACTTGCTCGTGGCAGGAACCGGATGCAGTAGTTCGCGGGCGTGCTTGAGTACATCGCTGAGCTGACCCAGCGTCTCGACAGCGATGCCGGTCATGGCGTAGATGGTCGGGAGGTAATAGGCCGTGTTTGGGAAGGTAATCGGCGTATCCGGGCCTTTTTCGGCCAGGGCTTTGTTCAACATGAACTCGGCTTCGGTAACTAATGCGTTTGCGCCGCGAATGGCGCGGGTGGCAATATATCGGGACATGAGTACCTCGTTATTCGATAATCGTTATTGGATAATCGTTATTCGATACTCGTTATTCGATGGTCAATCCCGCTCTAGGGACTTTGGCCGAATATCGAATTCTCGAATATCGAATAACCGAATCATCCGTAAATAGCGGCTCGCTTCTCCTCAAGGGTCAGCCCCTCGAGTTCGACCATCTTCGCATCACCTGAGCGGCCAAACTTGTTCTCTTCCCAGGCGGGCAGACCAAGCGCGGCGCGTTTCTTGTCGATGTGCGCCAGGGTGGCTTCAATCATCTTGTCGGGGTCGGGGATGAATTCCAGTTTGCCGCCGTAATCCTTCTCCCAGCCTTCAGAGATATATTTCAGTACCTTGTCGCTGTCTTCCACCCGGTCGGGCATGCCGCCAATCGGCGATTGTCCGCCGAAGATGACATACGCGCCTGAAGCGACGCAGTATGTGGCGATGGCGAGTGCTTTTTCTGACATCCACTCCGGGGCCAGGCCGACCGCCGGAACCTGGTCGATGTCGTCGCCAAGCCCGCCTTCCGCGACGATTTGGGTCAGTACGGTCAGGATGCGGGTGTTGTCCACGCACGAACCCATATGCAGCACCGGTGGGATTCCGACCGTCTCGCACACCTCGCGCAGTCCCGCCCCGACCTGGTCGATTCCCGCTTCGCCCAGCAGCAGGCCGAGTTTGGCCGAGGCAATTGCGCCGCAGCCGGTCTGCACGACCAGCACATCCTTTTTAAGCAGGTCACGCACAACTTTGGTATGCAGGTAATCATGCTTCGAGCGCGGATTGTTGCAGCCGACGATGGCCGCTACGCCGCGGATGCGTCCGCTCATGATGGCGTCGTTGAGTGGACGGAAGGAAGCGCGGTAGGAGCCGCCCAGCATGTAGTTGATGTATTCGTGCGAAAAACCCGGAACCAGGTCTTCCTTTTCATCCGGGATTTGCACTTCACCGCGATTCTTGTAGTTGTCGATGGCGGTTTTCAGGATGTTTTTGGCAATTGTCAGGGCGTGATGCTCATCAAATTCCATGTGAGTCGCGCCGGTGATTTTGACTTTCGGGGAGGTGGTGATGATTTTGGTGTGGAAGTGGCTCGACAGGCTGACCAACGCCTGCATGATGCACTGCACATCCACCACCATCGCTTCCACCGCGCCAGTCAGGATGGAAAGTTCCTGTTGCAGGAAGTTGCCCGCTGCCGGGATGCCCTGGCGCATCAGGATTTCATTGGCCGTGCAACAGATACCGCTCAACTGCACGCCTTTTGCTCCTGCCGCTTTGGCATATTCGATGATTTCCGGGTCC
>JAWOIR010000254.1:0-3521 GCA_046484545.1 Anaerolineales bacterium | reverse complement strand
GCAACTTCGGCTGGGTCATCCAGTATTGAGGCAATAAACATAACAGCGATAAAGATAAAACTGGCCCAATATCCCTGCGTTCGGTAATTTATCACCAATACAACAGCTAGGCCAAGCAATATTATTGGGATTCCAAGTAACAAATAATCATTTCCAGGGTCATCTGATGGGCCCAAGATAAGGATAATGAGGAGATGCCCTATCAAGACAAGAATCGCCATGCCCATGATTACCCAAATCATAAAATTCAGCAATTTTTTGCGCCGCAAAGATTCAGGTATGGGGGCATTAAAATTCAACGCGTTTTGTATTCCGTTGCGGATTATCTTCATAGGTTGTTTCTCCAACCTGCCAAAGGCCAGGAAATGAAAGCGACTTAGCGCGAAATATTCAAGAACACCTTTGTTATTATAAGTTGCAAATGCTTGTGAAAAAAACAGGATTTTCTGGTTTGAATCAATTGGCGGGTTTTGGCATGAAATCACCCCTGCTCGTTAAAAGCATCGAGATACAGGATGAGGGGGGCATCCTGTATCTCGATATTCCAATTCTAGCACCAACGCTTAATTTTTGCAAGGTGGTTTTGACATTTGCCGTAAAATACGGGAACTTATCGCGAGAACTCTCAAAGAGCCTGCCTTATCTTCTTTGCGCCAAGACAAAGAAGATATTTTTGTTTTTTGTTATATTCCAAGCATGGAAACATCTCTCGATTCAAACTGGACGGTTGCGCAGGTGCTGGACACTTATCCACACATGACAGCAGTGTTCATGTCATTAAAAACCGATTGCGTTGGCTGCCATCTGGATAAATTCTGCACCCTGGAAGAAGTGGCGGCGGCCTATGAGTTGCCGCTGGCGTTGTTGCTGTCCAGGCTGCGTGAGTGTGTGCAAGACTCAATCAAATGATGGGAAACGGCATGAATGGAAGACGGCAAATTCGTTGCGCATAGCATAGTCAGCGATATTTATTGATGTTGTTCAGGAGTGTGAAAACCGCCCTGCTTCAAAAGCAGGGCGGTTTTTTGTTATTCGTATATCCGCTCGACGCGCTGATTTATCTGGCAGGTGGCTTCGTAGGGGATGGTTCCAAGTTTTTCGGCCCATTCGTAGGCGGTGATTTCTTCCTCGCCGCTGCGGCCAATCAGGACGACTTTATCCCCGACCCGGACGTCGGTCTGCGGGCCCAGGTTGACCATAATCTGGTCCATGCAAACGCGGCCCACGACCGGGTAGGATTTGCCGTTGATGAGCACCCTTCCGCGGTTGGAGAACAGGCGGTTGAAACCGTCGGCGTAACCGACCGGCAGGGTGGCTATCCAGGTGTCTTCGGGGGCGCTCCAGGTGCGTCCATAGCCAATCGGGGTGCCGGTTTTTACTTTTTTCAGGAATAAAACACGGGTCAGAAAGGACAGTCCGGGCTTGAGGGCGATGCTACGCGGCGTGGCCGGGTCGGGATAGTAGCCGTAAATCATGATGCCGGGGCGCACAAGGTCGAACCAGGCCGATTCGTGGGCCAACACCCCGCCGGAGTTGGAGGCGTGGACGAGTTCAATGCGGCGTCCAATCTCTGCCTGGATGGTCTCAACGGCGGCCTTGAATCGTTCGGTTTGGGCGCGGGTTTGGGTCGGGTCGGCTTCGTCGCTGGCGGGGAAGTGGGTGAAGACTCCCTCAAGGCGCAGGTTCGGGCATTTGCTTTCGATATAAACCGCCAAAGCGGGGGCTTGTTCGGGGACGCAGCCGAGGCGTCCCATACCGGTATCCAGTTTGAGATGAGCGGCGGTCTGAACGTTTGCAGCGCGGCAAGCGGCTTGCAGGTCGTCTATGTTTTGGCGGCTGGCGACGGTCAGGGTCAGGTCATCCCGCAAGGCTGCTTCGAGTTCTTCGGGAAAAGCCGGGCTGAGTTTTAGAATGGGCAGTTTGATGCCCGCCCGGCGTAGTTGGATGCCTTCGGGGATGGTCGCCACGCTTAGCCAGTCAACGCCGGAACGTTCGGCCAGTCGGGCGATTTCGATGGCCCCGTGTCCGTAGCCGTTGGCTTTGACGGAGACGAGCAGTTTGCGCGCCAGGCCGATGGCCTGGCGAACGCCGAGGATGTTGGCGCGGATGTTATCGAGGTGGATGCGGGCGTGGGTTTGGTAAAGCATGGGCGCTCTGTGTTGGCGAACCATCATTTCCTGTGCCGCCAAACCAATGCGCCGGCTGCCACTATCGCAACAACCGCCATAAAGGTCTGGTTGGCGTTGATGCCGCCGAGCATGGATGCGTCCAGGCGCAGGAAGTCGAGCAGGAAGCGGCCAACCGGGTAGGCCACCAGGTAGGTCAGGAACAGGTCGCCGGGCTTGAGGCGTTCGCCAAAGCGGCGCGAGAGCCACAAGAGTAAAATCATGTTGCCCAGGTTCCAGAGCGATTCGTACAGGAAGAGCGGATGATAGGTGGCGTATTCCGCAAATCCGCTGACGCGCTTATGCGGTTCGATGGTGATGGCCCAGGGCAGGTTGGTCGGCGCGCCGTACAGTTCCTGGTTGACGAAGTTGCCCCAGCGCCCAATCGCCTGTCCGAGGGCCAGGGAGGGCGCGGCGATGTCAACCCACTCGGCGAAGGACAGTTTGCGCCTGCGGGCAAAGAAATACAGTGCAATCGCCCCGCCGATGACGCCGCCCGGAATGCCCAATCCGCCGCGCCAGACCGCAATCAAGTCGAAGGGATGGGTCAGGTAATAAGCGGTGGTAAAACCGGCGGCAATCGAGGAGGGTGGCGGGGTAAAAACGTGCCACAGACGCGCGCCAATCACACCGCCGATGATGAGCCAGATGAGCAAATCCCAGACGATTTCGGGGTCATGCCCGGCTTGTTTGGCGCGCCAGGCGGCCAGAACGCCGGCCAGCAAGACGCCAGTCATAATGATGATGCCGTAAAAACGGACAGTCCAACCGAAAATCTCAAAACCTTCAGGCATAATCGCTCCTTAACCGCGCGCCTGGCGGCGAACTTTCCAGATACGCTGCAAGGCGGTCACGTTTGCCAATACGGCCACAATCCAGATGGCGACAACAGGCAGGTTGAACAGCAAGAGCGGTGCAATCACCAAATAGCGCTCGACTCGCGTCAGGATGCCGACGTCGGCGTTGAATTTCAGGGAAACCGCGCGCGCTTTGGTGTAGGAAACCATCACCGAGCCGACAGCGGCGGCGTAACAACCCATGACCGAAAGCCAGTCGCCTGTTTGGGTAAAGTAAAAGGACAATCCGCCCAGGATGAAGAGTTCCGAGTAGCGGTCTGTGACCGAATCGACGAATGCGCCGAAATCGGAGGCTTCACCGCGCAGGCGCGCCATCGTGCCGTCCAGGGCGTCGAAGGGGCCGCCAATTAAGACCAGCACGCCGCCCTAGAACATCTGTCCATGTGAAAGGAGATAGGCCGCGCCGACGTTCATCAGCAGGCCCAGGATGGTCATTGTATTGGGGGCGATGCCCAGGCGATTAAAGAAGACGGCCATTGGGTCAAGAATGCCCTTGAAC
>JAWOIR010000232.1:0-3904 GCA_046484545.1 Anaerolineales bacterium | reverse complement strand
ACCTGCACTTATGGTGCATTGACTGTCGAAAGTGTCACTGCTTTGAACATTGTCGCCAGCAGCACGATCAATCCATAATATGCACCTGTAAGCAACCTGGGCTATGAACCCACATATACTTAAGATAAGGCCTGGCGAACCCCAGGCCTTATCTTAAATACCGGTTTTCCTATGAAAAGTAATATCCAACTACCTGTTTTTTTTGTAAACCTGGTCCTGCTGGCAGGGATGGCGGCCATCTGGATTATGTTTGCGCCGTCAAGGATAGGCGGGCAGGTTGGCTATATCATCGTCAATGGCATTAGTATGGAGCCTGTTTTCAAGAGCAACGACCTGGTGATGGTACGCAAGTCACCGCCTTACCAGGTAGGCGATATAGTAACGTATCACGATGCCTACATGGGCGCTTATGTCATTCACCGCATCATTGAAATTGTCCCTAGTGGCTATGTTATGCAAGGCGACAACAATTCATGGATTGACGGGTATCACCCGACAGATGAAGAAATCATTGGTAAATTATGGCTCCACGTTCCGGGCGTTGGGCGGGCGTTTCAATCGATGCGCAACCCGCTCAATATGGCAATAGTACTGACTCTATTTGGAGGTACCTTTATGGCGGCAATCTTTAACGAACCCAACCCAAAGAAAAAAAACAAACACACTGCCACAGCAGGAAGTAGTTTTCTGGAAATCGCCTTTTACACTGTCGCAATTCTGGCATTTTTATTTTTAGTGCTGGTCCTGTTTGCATTCAGCAAACCTATCACTCGCCAGGCCGATGATATTGCTTACCAGCACAATGGTGTTTTCTATTATTCCGCCCAGGGCACACCCAGTGTCTATGATACCGATACGGTGCGCGCTGGCGAGCCAATTTTTCCTCGGCTGACCTGCATCGTCAATCTTGGCTTTTCTTACACACTCAACAGTCAGGCTCCCATCAATGTGCGCGGCAGTCATACACTGATTGCGCGCATATCAAATGAACAGAGCGGCTGGCAGCGTTCGATTGTGCTAAGTCAACCAACCAATTTCAGCGGTGATTCCTACTCGACAAGAGCAGAACTCAACTTATGCCAGATTCAGGCATTGGTTGCTGATGTTGAAGAGCAAACCGGTTTTCGACCAAGCAACTACACCCTGAGCATTATGCCGCGCGTTTCCATCATGGGACAAGTCGATGGGCAGGAGGTGTTCGATTCTTTTGAAACCGCTCTGGTGTTTCGTTTTGACAAAGTACATTTCTACCTTGTGTCGTCCTCTGCCGGCGCAAATTCCCCAATGGTCAAGTCTGCATCAGGGTCGGTAAAAAACCTGAAAACCCAGCCTAATACCTTCAATCTATTTGGCCTTGAATTGGGTGTTGCTGAAAGCCGCGGCTTTGGCCTGGCCGGGTTGCTACTCTCGCTCGGCACGCTCGGATTTATCGGCGCGTATCTACTCACTCTGGCAAAACGAGACCAGAATGCTTTTATCCATATTAAACATGGGGCATTAATTATTAATGTTTATGAGCGCGGCATCAATACCCTCAACTCGGTCATTGAAGTCACCTCGATAGATGACCTGGCAAAACTGGCCCAGCGCCAAAACACCATGATTTTGCACACCTTCCGCAATGCACAACATGATTACTTTGTACAATCCGACGGCACAACCTATCGATACAGGGTAAACAGCAACAAGAATAATTTGGCTTCTCCAGAATCTCGAATGCTTGCCCCAGAATCGGAAAACGGAGCAAGCGAATGAACAAGCGCAGAACGCTACACATCTTTCTCTTTGGGCTGATTGGTCTTATCCTTGTGAGCATCGCCTCGGCATTTGCCGCCAATCTCGAAGTAGAAGACTCAAGCATTGGCAAAGTGCAACGCGGTGTCAGCGCCAATCAGATAAAGCCGCCTGAATGTAACCAAAACCTGACCAATATTGTAAGCGGGACGGGTGTTATCCACGGCACCGAGGGCAATGACTTGATACTTGCTAGTTCAGGTGACGATGAAATTTACGGGTACGGCGGCGACGACTGCATTCTGGCCGGGGCCGGGGACAATATCATCTATGGCGGCGACGGCAACGACGTCTGTTTCGGAGGCAGTGGAACAACCACCTTCTTTGAATGCGAAACCATATTCCCATAAACACGAAAAAGCCACCCAATCAAAGGGTGGCTTTTTCGTTACCTCGGTTATAATCCCTGAGCGTTTGGTGCCGAAGGAGGGAATCGAACCCTCATTCCTTTCGGAACACGAGTTTGAGTCGTGCGCGTATGCCAGTTCCGCCACTTCGGCAAGTCGAGCGCAGCAAAGTATACCACTCTCACACATAAGGTCAAGATGAAACTAGGAATTATCGGACTCCCCCAATCAGGCAAAACCACCCTGTTCAATGCCCTCACCCGCAACGACACGCCCACCCATGCATCCGCCGGGCGTATCGAAGTGCACAACGCCGTCGTCGATGTCCCCGATCCGCGCGTCGACAAACTCTCGGCGATGTTCAACCCTAAAAAGACCATCTACACCAAAGTCGCCTACGCCGACATCGCCGGGCTGGACGGCTCGAAAAGCGGCATCTCCGGCTCCCTGCTCAACACCCTTACCCAGATGGACGGCTTCCTACACGTCGTGCGCTGCTTCGACGACGAAAATGTCCCGCACCCCAGCGGCTCGCTCGACCCGGCCCGCGACCTGGACGCCATGCTCTCTGAACTGCTCATCAACGACCTGATTGCCGTCGAACGCAAACTCGAAAAACTGAGCGACGAGCGCAGGAAGGGCGGGACAGACAAGACCATCAACGCCCGTCAGACCGAACTGTTCGAGCGGCTTTTGGCCGCGCTGAACGACAACCAGCCGCTCCGCAGCCTGGAATTTACTCCCGATGAACAAAAGGAACTTTCCAGCTATGGGCTCTTAACCCGCAAACCCATTCTGACGGTTTTCAACCTGGGCGAGAGCCAGCAAGCCCCAACCCTGACGCTCGACCACCCCTCGGTGGCGCTGATGGGCAAACTGGAAATGGAAATCGCCCAACTCTCCCCTGAAGACGCGGCCCTGTTCATGGAGGAATACGGCATCGACGAACCCAGCCTGAACAAGATGATTCGCCTGTCGTATGACCTGCTCGGCCTGCTCTCCTTCTTCACCGTCGGTGACGACGAATGCCGCGCCTGGACGGTGCGACGCGGCGCAACCGCCCCCGAAGCCGCCGGTGAAATCCACTCCGACTTGCAAAAAGGTTTCATCCGCGCCGAAGTAACCGCCTACGACGACCTTATCGAACTCGGCGGGTTGGTGGAGGCCAAAGCCAAAGGGAAACTCAGGCTGGAAGGCAAGGAATACATTGTCAAGGATGGCGATGTATTGAATATCCGCTTTAGCAATTAGAATAAAACAGGGTGACAGTCACGCACAAATTACTGTCACCCTGTTTTTATTTAATCCTGAATCTCGAACAGGCTGCCCGCACTGGCGCCTTGCACTTCGGGGAAGAAGGTCATCCAGGCGTGGGCGGGCAGGGCACGGTATTCACCCGGCAGGCTGGGGATGAGCGTATAGGTCAGCACATAGGTTCCAGCGGGCAGGTAATCCGCCGTCCACTGGATGCGGTCGCTGTAGATGCGCGGACTGTCGAAGTACCACCAGCCCCAGCCGTCGGCGTAGGGATTGTCGGGGGAGAAATATTCCACATCCAGGGCTTTTTCACCTTGCTGGCTGGTTTTCAGAATCGGGTTGACGATTTCCGCGCCGGCCGGGGCGAAATCCTCCACGTTGAGATAATACATATCGTGCGGCAGGTTGACCGTCACCCGCACCGTGACCTTGCCAACCGTCTCCGGCGTCAACTGCCAGGACGTGACCGGCTGGCAGGGGTCGGCGCGGCAGTCGAGGTATTCACG
>JAWOIR010000129.1:0-6879 GCA_046484545.1 Anaerolineales bacterium | reverse complement strand
TGGTGCAGGAAGGCATCCCGGCAGAAAAAATCCAGGAGTTGTGTGATACGCATACCCGCGTGCTGAAAAAACACCTTGACCTGAGCGAAACCCCCGAAACGGTGGCCGGGCATCCGGTCAATACGTTCGTGCAGGAAAATCGCGAACTGATGAAAACCACCGGCCAAATTCGCCTTCTGATGAAGAAACTGGAATCCCTGCCCGACGAACAGGACGCGACCGAGCAAATGCGCGTCATTCAGGGCCTGCTCAACAGCCTGATGGACGTAGACAAACACTACCGCCGCAAGGAATATCTGCTCTTCCCTTTCTTTGAGAAGAACGACCTACCCGGCCCGCCGATGGTGATGTGGGGCAAGCACGACGAAGTTCGCAACCTGCTCAAGCAAACCATCGCCGGTCTGCAACAGGCTGAAACCCTGGGCGCTGCCGAAGCCAAAGCTTACAACCTGTTCACCATCAGCCCGGCTATCGAGGCGATTGATGACATGATTTATAAGGAAGAGAAAATCATGTTTCCAACCGCGCTTGACCTGCTGACCGAGCAGGAATGGTACGAAATCTACCTGCAAAGTGACGAATACGGCTACTGCCTGTTCGCCCCTGAGTTCGAGTGGACGCCCGAAGGCGGATTTCACAAGGAAATCAAGAAAACGTCAGCGGCAGGCGGACGCATCCAGATGCCGACCGGCAGTTTCTCGGTCGAGGAATTGATTGCCGCTTTCAGCGTGATGCCCTTCGACCTGACCTTTGTCGACAAGGACGACACGGTACGCTATTTCAGCCCCGGCAAAGAGCGCATCTTCGACCGCTCACGCGCGATTTTGGGGCGCAAGGTGCAATACTGCCACCCGCCCAAGAGCGTCCATATCGTCAACCAGATTGTCAAGGATTTCAAGGCCGGCAAGCAAGACCTCGCCCGCTTCTGGATTAATATGCGCGAACGCATGATTTACATCTGCTACTACGCCGTGCGCGACGCCCAGGGCGGCTACATGGGCACGCTTGAAGTGACCCAGGACCTGACCGACGTGCGCGCCCTGGAAGGCGAGCGCCGTCTGCTCAAGTACGACGAAGCGGAGTAGACGATGGACATTACCCGCCATAGCAAACTTTTTGATGTTCTGGAAGCCTACCCCGCCCTGGAATCACAAATTATGAACATTGCGCCGCCTTTCCAGAACCTGAAAAATCCGGTCTTACGCCGCACGGTTGGCAAAATTGCCACGCTGGAGAAAGTGGCCGAAATTGGCGGCATGGACGCCGACAATCTGGTCAATGCCTTGCGCCGGGCGGTGGGACAGGCCGAACTCGCCCCGCAAACGCGCGAAAATTTCCGGGTGCAAATCCAGACAGCGGCAGACGACCCGGATTGGATTGCCGGGGAGCCACAGTTCAGCCTGAACGGCACCGAAATGCTCCAGCGCGGCGAGGTACCGTTAGGACGAGTGAATGAACTGCTCGGGCAGTTGGTGCCGGGCGGCTACATCCTGCTCGTCACCAACTTCGAGCCGACGCCCATCCTGGATGCCATGCGAAAACAAAATCGGCGATTCTTTCATAAAATTCAGCCTACTGATGGTCGGCAACACCTGACATTTATCCAATAGCATCACCGATACCTATTACAAAACAGCCTCCACTTCTTTGTGGAGGCTGTTTTGTAATAGGTTAATTCGACTGATTGCCTGTTGGTGGGGTGCGTAGGGACATGACAAAAGTAGTATTCAAAACTTCAGCCAGCGCCTATACTAACAGTATTATCTTTGGTTCTCTGGTATTTGCCGTGAAGAAGGCCGTATTTTGTGGTGTGAGCGTGCTTGCGCACGCTCACACCACAAAATACGGGGGCTTACCACGAGAACAACTCCCAAAGAGCCTTATCTTTTTGATTTGTCATAATGGAGAAGACCATGACCCGCTGGAAGCGTTTTTCCCTGCTTGCCATTTTGTTTGTGGCACAATCGTTATACTTCCCCATCAACCGGTTGATGGATGGAGGCACAATCTTCAAAACCACGCTTGACCAGTACATTCCACTTTGGGCAATTTGGGTTGTGCCCTACCTGCTATACCTGCCATTTTGGATTACTGCTTTCATTTGGGCGGCATTCAAGATGGAGACGCGCATGTTCAAGAGATTCTTCGCCTCTGCACTGGCCGCTACGTTGATTGGGATTGCGGTCTTTCTGCTTTTTCCAACTTACATCGAACGTCCTATGCTTGTGGGTGATGATTGGGCCACTAATTTACTACGCTTTGTGTATAGCAATGATGACGTGTACAATGCTTTCCCAAGCGGGCATGTCTATCTGACTGCCTTGATTTCCATTTTCTGGATCGAATGGTATCCGCGCCAACGCTTACTCTGGATGGCAATTATTGCATCCGTCCTGCTCTCCACTTTGTTCACCCATCAACATTACCTGCCCGACCTGGTCGGTGGGTTGGCGTTAGCCAAAATCAGCATCCATTTGGGGAACTGGTGGGTTCAAAAACGTTCCCCCTTGATACATGTGTAGAACGAACCGATTCGCAGCAATTGGTAAGACCCCTTACGATAAAAGTCGCGCTGGAAAAATAAATCAACCTTATCTTGGTATCCTCGCAAGATTGCACATGGGTTTCTCGCTTTGGGCCAGGGCAGCAAGCTAAATTCTCAGGGTAAAAAGGGAGAAATGGGACAAACTTCCATCCATTCTCATGCTTTTTATGGCCATCACTCGCACCTATTTATATCTATTCCCCTATATTGTCAAAAGACAACGCAAACAAAAAAAGCGCTGCAATCTAAAATCCAAGTTTTGAAACACATATCGAAAACCAAAGCCGGGCGTATTTCAATACGCGACCGGCTTTTGGTTACACCCGTCCCCGCTCGAGCAATTTTTGTGGGTCATAGATGATAATTTTGGTACGTTCCAGGTGTAGAACACCTTCCTGCTCCAGGGCGTTGAGTGTACGGCTAAGCACGTCCCGTACGGTCCCAAGGCGGGTTGCCATTTCGTCAAGGGTAGTCCAGGTCTGACGCGGGACGATTAATTGGCCCTCTTTCAGTTCGGCGTGGGCCAATAAGGTGTGCGCGACCCGAGCCTGCACAGTTCGCAATCCCAGGTCTTCCACCAGTTGAACATAATAGAGCACCCGTTCACCCAGGTGGCGAATCATAGCCATCGCGAGTGCGGGATGACGTTGAACAAGCTCAAGCACAGCCTGGCCTTCAAGCGCCCAGGCTGTGGTATTTTCAAGCGCAATCACGGTTACCGGATAGGCTGCGCCGGTAAAGACAGCCTCGTCTCCAAATAATTCGCCGCCGCGCAGGAACATTGCCGCTTGCTCGCGCCCATCCGTGGCAATCCGCACCGCTTTGACCCAGCCTTTTTCCAGAAAATAGATTTTCTCGCCAGGTTCGCCTTCAAGGCAAATCACCTGTCCAGCCTCGTATTGGCAGGGGGTCATGCGGCGCAGCAGAGAATCCAAAACGTCATCCGCTAGTCCCGCAAAATGCGGCATAGAGGCAAGGGTCTGGCGGACACGGACAGAATCAGAAACAGGGATAGATTGAGGCATGTGAGCGGGCATTGTCGCCTTGTCTGACAATCCCGCCAAGCTATTAACGCGGGATGCGGGGGAATAGAAAGGGGCTCTCTTTTCGGTACTGCAAGTATTCTACCCCAAATCGTTCCGTCAGTTCCCTAGTCTCATGGAGGCTCTCTGATATTTGCCGTGAAGAAGGCCGCATTTTGGGGTGTGAGCGTGCGTACGCACGCTCACACCCCAAAATGCGGGGGCTTATCACGGGAATTCCTAAAGAACCTAACTTTTTTATGAGCATTGTTATTCATTACAAAAGCCTGCCTTTCTTAATCCAGTGTACCCAAATTCAATTCTGACAAATACGACAAAAGTAGCACTAAAAGCTTGGTTGCGGTTGTATCCTAGCTTCCACAGGAAGCCCGTGATTTTTTTTAGAGAAAGGAGCAAAATCATGTCAGAAAAAGAAACAAAGGATTTCGAAATAACAAAAGTCACGCGTATTTCAGAAATCCTTGAGACCTATGGCGATATTGCTGAAGTTATGGAACTGTTTGGGATCAAAAGAGTGGCTCGCTATTCCTTGCGCGCACTGGCAGCCAAAGCGCTGACGGTGGAGTGGGCAGCGCGCATCCACGGCGTGCCGCTGGATGAATTTCTTGACATCCTGAACCAGGCCACTCATCCAAACGCATCACAACCTGAATAAAGCAGTCGGAGAAAAAATGTCAGAGACAAAACCAAATTTATCAACGTGGACAGCGAGCGTGGTTATTCTATCGCTATTGCTCGTCTTCTTTACCATCCCCCACACCCTGGAAGACTTTTCCCTGGGCGAACCCGCCAAAAACGGAGTCCCGGTACTAGTGCTGGCAACTGTTGTGGCAGGCTTGTTTGCCCTGCAAGGCCTGGCGTTATTTTGGGCGGGCCAGAAAGACCGGCGCAGTTATTTTGTCCACGCGGGGCTGGGAATTTTCTGGCCATTGGCCGCAGGCAGCGCTCAGTTACCGGTGATTCTCGAATCCAGTCACTACCGTTCTGGATTCATTTCGGTCTTGTATGTGGGCGGAATGATAGTTATCGGTATTTTGCTGTTTTTGGCTTCCATCCAGTCGATTAGAGCAGACAAACCCGAGTCGAAATAACCCATATTAGCCGGAGCGGAACATTCACGCGCCGCGCTTTCTGGAATTTAATCTACCAATTAGCCGCGAGCGACGTAATAATTCTGGTAACAACGCACTACATAGATGAAACTGACTCCGAACTTTACGAAAGCATTCAATACGACAAAAGTCGTATGCAGTCAACCTGTCAATCTGTACACTGGATAAAGGCTCTTGGAGATGCAACATGACCAATGCCTCGGTTCAAAACACCGATGAAAAGCTGCGCACAGCTATTTTGTCCCGTTTTGCAATGGACGAACGGACGGCGTATGTCAATTTACGAGTAGGCGTGTTAAATGGAATTGCGCACCTGGCAGGCGCGGTAACCTCCAATGAGATACGAATCATCGCTGCAGAACTGGCAGAGGCTGAAACTGGGGTTCTCGGGGTCGTGAATCGCATCGAAGCACCTGGAGCGCCCAGCCCAGCCAGAATCATCAACTTAAGATTGAACGAAGATTCCCCTGAATAAATGACGGCTCAAGAAATCATCACAAGAAAAGGAGAAACGACAATGAAAAACAACACCACTCTTGGGGCTGCTCTGGCAGTACTCGGCATTCTTGCAGGTTTGCTATGCCTGTATTTCCTGGCCCAGACCTATAACACGGTTATTCATACCCATTTCGCCGCTGGCGAGTGGGAAGAGAGCAATACGGTACGCATTGTCTACGCCGTTCTCGGCTGGCTGGGAACAGCAGCCGGAGCACTGTGCGTGCCTGTATTGTGGGGTTTCCTGAACAAGCAGGATTGGGCCTGGTTCTGGGGCGCAGTGGCGGGTACGCTCCTGCTTTTGGTCGGATTTTTCCCGATGATTCCTGCCGCCGATAGCGGCCTGCCGACCCCGACACTCTGGGTTTTCCTGCTCGGCGCTGTTGTCTGGTTTGGGATGCTTTTTGTGGGCGGTGTCGAGAAGAAAATCATCACACTGACTTTCGTCGCCGGGCTGGCTTATGTCCTGACCTTCATTGACGGGGTGGCTCCGATTTCCAAATTCCAGACCACTTTTCAAATGCCGGAAGCCTTTGCGCAAAACCCAAACACTTTTTGGAATGGGGCGTACGTAATTTTGCAACAAGTCAACTGGTGGGGAGCGGCAGCCTGGGCGGTCTTTATTTTTGCCGCCATTAAACGCACATCCTGGGCCATTCCGGTAGGCCTGTTTGCGGCTTCCCTTTCGATGATTGGCGGTTATCCGATGGGAATTCATAATGTCACTGAAGTTGGGCGGTTCTCAATGTTCCTGCCTGCCCCGTTGTTAAGCACAGGTTTGTTTATTTACCTGCTGCTTCCCTCGACCCGCAAGTGGATGACAAGTTAATACACACAACCAGAAGATTTTCACCTTTTTGATAAGGAGCTTCGCCCATGCAATTCGTCAAATAACGTTTCGACTATCTCTTCAGCTCCACACGCGGATTGACCCTGGTCGCTATTGCAGTGGTCTCGGTCATGACCGCGCTCTGGCCCTGGAAAAAAGAGTATCTGCTTCCCAACGATTCGCCTTGCGCGCACACAAAGGGCGGCATGGACCTGGAGCGGGTTGCCTTTTTCGTGATGGCTGTTGCAACCCTGCTCTCGGCCTCCTTTGGTTGGCGTCCTGCTGGTGGCCGGACTGCTGCTTATCATTCTCGGAGGCCTGTTGCTCTCGTTATCAAGGCGGGCAAGCCCATCTTGTCACGCGAGACGATTCTCAAAATCCTGCCGGTACCGTTGTTACTGATGACAACCTCTTTGTTTTTGCAAGATTACTTCCCGGCTAACCGCCTATTCCTTTGAGCAACGCGCCAACAGCATAAGCTACGCTCGCTGCCAGGCCGCCAACAATCAGCATTTCCAATCCGCTGCGCCAGGGATTGAGTTTGGTCACTATCACTTTGGCTGCACCCAGGCCGAAAAGAGCCAGACCGGAGAGTGAAATTGACAACGGAAAATTGGCCTGCGCTGGAATGGAGATGACCAGTCCGAGCAGGTATACCAGCAACGGGACAGCACCAGCCACGATAAAAGCAACAAGCGTCACGCCACCACTGACCAGCGGGTTACTCTCATCTTTCAACATGCCAAGTTCATCTATCATCATCGCGTCCACCCAGCGCTTCGGGTCGCGGCTATGGATTTCGACCAGTTGGGTAGCTTCTTCTTCTGTGTAGCCGCGTTGCAGGTAGATTTCTCG
>JAWOIR010000125.1:0-3697 GCA_046484545.1 Anaerolineales bacterium | reverse complement strand
CTGGCGGCGGGCAGTTCCGATTGGGTCGTCTTTGCAACTGAAGACGCCTACCCCGACGATGAAGCCTACTTCCTGCATTTCATCGTTGATACGGTTCGCGGGGCGCTGGATGGCAAAATCGCCCCCGACCGAATCGACGCCTGGGCCAGCGCGCGCCACGCCCAAATCGAGCACGGCAGGCTGGTCTATATCGCCCATCAACTCGATTTTTTTGGACGTGTCCCATGAAGGTGACGGTCAATGTCGCCATGACCCTGGATGGCAAGATAGACACCGTCGCCCGTAAGGGGACGAAAATTTCATCGCCTGCGGATTGGGAACGCGTGGACCGTCTGCGCGCCGCGCATGATGCGATTTTGGTCGGCGGGAACACGCTGTTGGTCGAAGACCCGCGCCTGACGGTTAAATCCGAATCTCTGCGCGCAGACCGTGTTGCGCGCGGACTTGCGCCTGCTCCCGCCAAAGTGGGCATCGTCTCGCAGGCGGCCTTATCTGCCAACAGCCAATTCCTGACGGATGGCGGTGGCGAGGTCTTTGTCTTCACCACAGAGCGCACATCCGCCGGGCAGATTGCCCTGCTGCGCGCTACTGGCGCACAGGTCTTTGTGCTGGGCAAAACGCGTGTGGATTTACCGGCGGCTTTTGATGTGTTGGCAGCGCGCGGCATTGAAAGCCTATTGGTGGAAGGCGGCGGCGGGATGATTGCAGCCTTGCTCGCAGCAGGCCTGGTGGATAAAATTCAGGTTTACATTGCTCCGCTCATCTTTGGCGGCGCGACTGCGCCCACCCTGGCTGATGGTCAAGGGTTGCTGGCTGGCATAAAACTGGAACTGCTGGATGCGAATACGTTGGAGGACGGGGGAATTTTGACGAAATATCAGGTGCTGCGCTAGTTGCCATTTGCCGCGCCATGAAAATTCACGGTTCTATTTTTTTTGTGGTTTCACCGCTTTGCCCGGTGATACCATTGCATGGCACACGTAAATCACAGAGCTAGGCAGCAACGCCCTGTGAACAGGGCTAAAAAGCCCAATTCATTGGGCGCTGCGCTATAGCCCGGACGTTTACGTCCAGGCGGAGGCGGCTTGTCACGGGCCAAAGAGCCCACAAAAATTCAAGAAAACTTTGACAGTTTATGTCCGAGGCAGAAGTGGCCGCCGGTCAAGGAGCGGGAAGTACTCATGAAAGATGTGAAAGAAGTCAAAGTTGGCGACCGGGTGCAGGTCTGCCTGAAAGCCGAGACCTTCGGTCAGGAGGGCTGGTTCGATGGGGTGGTGGTGCGCATTGACGCGTACTCGGCCCATCGTAGTTTTCATTGGGTGGAACTTGATTCCGAATCGCAGGCCATCCTGGGGGGCGGGGTAAAATTGGTCTCGGTGCTTAATCCGAAAAATATTCGCAAGGTGTGACCATGCCAAAAAAATATTCGCGCACGGTCTGGTCGTCTGAAGCCGGCGACCAGCGTAAAGATTCGAAATCAGCCGCCAGCCAGAAATCCCTGCCGCCCGGTGAGCAGACCGTAACCCTGCACCGTGAATCGAAGGGACGCGGCGGTAAGGGCGTGACCCTTCTGCGCGGCCTGGTGCTGACCGAAGCAGACCTGTCTGCCCTGGCGAAGACGCTCAAACAATCCCTGGGCGTGGGTGGTACGGTCAAGGCTGGCATAGTCGAAATCCAAACCCAGGAGCGCGAAAAGATTGCCGGGGTGCTGGCAAGGTTGGGGTACAGGGTCAAGATTGCAGGCGGGTGATTCCAAAATCACCCGCTTTTTCTTTTGAAATCCCCCCTTCTTGCAGGCTGTGTTGATGACATTCTGGACAACTTTTGGTAAATTTAAGGCAGTAAAATTTATCTCCCCTTAATCTTTACCTGCCATGCCAGAAACCACCCATCCCCTGCGCCGTGTCCTGATTGTCTCTGCAAATCCCCTCTTCCGTGAGGGGCTTCGCAAGATATACGCCGAGCGTTGGGAGTCAAAAGCCTTTATCGCTGGCATGGCAACCACCATGAGCGAAGCCCTGGATGCGCTCAAGCATCACCAGCCTGACCTGGTAATTGTCGATTATGACGACAAGACCATCAACCGGGCCGAATTCCTGGAACATTTCGTCTCCGATGAAGCCCCGATGCAGGTCATGCTGGTCTCGCTCGGCCAATCGGGCGAAGTCCTGATTTACGACCGCAAACGCCTGACCCCCGCCCAGGCCGAGACCTGGGACCCCTGGCCGGGGGAAGTTTCGTAATTGATTTCTATTTAGGAGTGTAACCCTATGCGGAATGTGCGACATTTTGTCACCGTCACAGCCCTGGTGCTTATCGTCACCTACCTGACCTATGCCGGGCTGACTGCCCTGGGTCTGATGCCGGTGGCGGCCAGTGTGCAGGCCGACCCCATCGACTGGTTGTTCGACCTGCATGTGCTGATGATGGCCTTTCTGTTTTCCCTGATTACCGTCATCCTGGTCTATGCGCTGGTCGTTTTTCGGCGCAAACCTGGCGAAACCGGCGACGGGGCGCATATCGAAGGCAATACCGGCCTGGAAATCTTCTGGACGGTTGTGCCGCTCATCGTCGTGGTTGTCTTCGGCATTATCGGCGCGGACAATCTGCGTCGTGTGCAGGCCGTTGACCCGAATGCGCTCGAAGTGCGCGTGATTGGCTTCCAGTGGTCGTGGCGTTTCGAGTACCCGGAAGGTTTTTCGTCCACCACGCTCTACCTGCCCGCCAACAAGCAGGTGCTGCTCAAGATGGAAAGCGTCGACGTGCTGCACTCGTTCTGGGTGCCGGAATTCCGCGTCAAGCAGGATTTGATTCCGGGGCGTGTGACCGAACTGCGCATCACCCCCACGCTGGAGGGCGAATATTCGCTCTTGTGCGCTGAAATCTGCGGCACGGCCCACGCTTATATGGTCTCACCGGTGATGGTCGTCTCGCAGAATGCTTACGCTGCCTGGGTGACCGAACAGGTTGCCCTGTACGAGGCCGAATTGCTGGCATCCGAAGGTCAGCCAGATGCTGGGCGCGGCGAACGCCTTTATACCGAATTGGGCTGCCAGGCCTGTCACTCACTGACCGGGGCCGCCGGCGTCGGTCCGACCTGGAGTGGCCTGTTTGGCCAGACCGACCACCCGTTGGCGGATGGCTCGACAGTGGTTGTGGACGAGGAGTACCTGTATGAATCCATCGTGGCGCCCAACGCAAAGATTGCCGCAGGGTTCAACGCCAACGCCATGCCCAGTTACAGTTACCTGCGAGATTCGCAGATTTACGACCTGATTGAATTTATCAAAACTCTCGAGTAATCGCGGAGGAGAAACCTTTTTATGAAAAACATCCTTTCCCTCGGGCTGGTGCGCGGACTGATTGCGCAGTTCGTCGGCACGCTGGCGGGCGGCTTGTTCGTCACCGCCATCCGCGCCCTGATGGGCCTGCCCGCTTTCGACAAATTCTTTTTCTCCGAACCGGCCTGGGTCTTTGGCGGGTTGGTTGGGGCGCTTTCCTTCATGGTGGGAGTCGGCGCGGTGACCGACTGGTACAAGTGGGCCAAGGGTGAGCCGACCCATGAACACCACGACGAAGACCGCCGCTGGCAGCGCTATTTTGGCGTCTCGCTCGACCACAAGGTCATCGGCATTCAGTACGTTTTCACCGCGCTGGTGCTGCTCTCGGTCGGCGGCTTGTTCGCGCTCATCTTCCG
>JAWOIR010000423.1:0-5344 GCA_046484545.1 Anaerolineales bacterium | reverse complement strand
CCGACTACGCCGATGGCTACGTACTCTCTATTGCCATTGACCGGCGAACGGTTGTCGCAGTGGGAGTTCGCAAAGATCGCAAGCTGCGGGTTGCTAGCACCGAGGCTGACGAAATCGCCGAGATTTCTTTGGACAACCTCGGAACGACGGCACCGCCCGCGCGATTGCCGACACCTTCGCTTCCGATGGTGATGTGTCTTCCTTCGTCGTCACCAGACAGGATGCTGAAAAAGCCTCCGTACAGTACATCATCGACGGCAAACAGTCCATGACCGTTTTCAAAGATGTCCGCACCCTGGTCAAGGATGCCATCGGCATGGCGGTTGCCCTGCTCGAAGACAAATCCCCCGCCACCACCGGCGCGTATGACAATGGCAAGATTCAAGTTCCCGCCAAGCAGTCTGAAGTTATCAGCGTGGACGCCGACAATGTAAAAGCATCCCTGATTGACTCCGGCTACTACCAGGCCAGCGAATTCAGCGGTCTGGATGCCGCCCCGGCCCCCGCCGAGGCCATTACCGGTAAAGTTGGCATCGTGTTGCCGACCAAAGACGAGCCACGCTGGATTCAGGACGAAGCCCGCTTCCGCGAAGCCCTGACCGCCGCCGGTTACGATGTCGAAATCCTGTTCAGCCAGGGTTCTTCGGCCAAAGAGCGCGAAAATGTCGATGCCCTGCTAACCAAAGGCATCCAGGTGCTCATTATTTGTCCGCATGACGGCGCTGCCGCTGCCGCTTCCGCCGAAGCCGCCAAAGCCGCCGGTGTGAGAGTCATCTCCTACGACCGCCTCATCCGTGACACCGACGCCGTTGATTACTATGTGACCTTCGACAGCGTAGCCGTTGGCGAAGCCCAGGCCCAGTATCTGGTCGACAAAGCCTCCGGCAGCGGCAACCCGCTCTACCTGTACGCCGGCGCCGCTTCTGACAACAACGCCTTCCTGTTCTTCGAGGGTGCCTGGAATGTCCTGCAGCCCAAGATTGCTGACGGCACCTTCGTCATCAAGAACTCCAGCGAAGCCGTTGGCCTGCAAGACAAGGCCAGCCTGACGCGTGACGAAATGGCCAAAATCATCGGCCAGATTACCACCAACTGGGACTTCAACGAAGCCAAAAACCGCGCCGAGGCCAACCTGACCGTTGCCACCGCCGCCGACAAGGGTGATGTCTTCATCCTGGCCCCGAACGACGGAACCGCCCGCGCGATTGCCGACACCTTCGGCGCCGATAGCGATGTGACTTCCTTCGTTGTGACCGGCCAGGACGCTGAAAAGGCTTCCGTCCAGTACATCATCGACGGCAAGCAGTCGATGACCGTGCTCAAGGATGTCCGCACCCTGGTTGCCGACGCCATCAGCACCGCAGTGGCTTACCTGCAAGGTCAGACTCCTCCGCAGACCAATAGCTACAACAATGGCTCTGTAGATGTCCCTGCCAAGCCGTCCGAAGTTGTGACAGTTGACAGCGACAATGTTGTCGAGGCCGTGATTGACACCGGCTACTGGCCCGCCAGCGACTTCACCGGGCTGCCCTAGTTCATAGCAAATCCGTAAAATACAGGAATAGTGATGGCTAGGCCATCACTATTCCTGTATAATTCAGCCAATATCGATGTCCATTATTAAGCCGGAGCCTGTCAATGGAAACACCCTTACTGGAGATGAGAAACATCACCAAAGAATTCCCTGGCGTCAAAGCCCTTGACAACGTCAGTTTCAAGGTCAAAGCCGGGGAAATTCACTGTCTGGTTGGAGAAAACGGAGCCGGAAAATCGACGCTGATGAAAGTTTTGAGCGGTGTGTATCCACACGGCGATTACACCGGCGAAATTTTCATCTCCGGCCAGCCGCAAAAGTTTGCCAGCATCCGTGATAGTGAACAGGCTGGTATTGCAATTATTTACCAGGAATTAGCCCTGGTGCCAGAAATGACCGTGTTCGAGAATATCTTCCTCGGGCACGAAATCACCAACGCCGCCAGCGTGGTGGATTGGAATGAAACCGTCCAGCGAGCCGGGGACATGCTGAAGAAAGTAAGGCTCAGGATGAACCCGGAATTGAAGGTCAAAGACCTGGGCGTGGGTCAGCAGCAACTGGTCGAAATCGCCAAGACCCTCAGCCGGGATGTTAAACTCCTGATTCTGGACGAACCGACTGCCGCCCTGAATGAAGACGACAGCGCCAACCTGTTCGACCTGTTGCGCGACTTGAAAGAGCAGGGCGTGACCTGCATCCTGATTTCGCACAAACTGAAGGAGGTCATCCAGATTGCGGATACCGTCACCGTCCTGCGCGACGGCCTGACCGTCTGCACGCTCGACGCTCACAAAGGCGAGGTGGACGAGAACACCCTGGTGAAGAACATGGTCGGGCGCGAAATCGATAACATCTATCCGCATCGTGAACGCACTATTTCGGACGAAGTCACCCTCGAAGTTAGAAACTGGAATGCCTACGACCCCAACCTGGGGCGCAAAATCCTGAAAGACATCAACATTAACGTCAAGCGCGGCGAAATCGTCGGCCTGGCCGGACTGATGGGTTCGGGACGCACCGAACTGGCCCTGAGCATCTTCGGCAACCCGGGCAATTATAAAATTGACGGTGAACTTTATCTCAAGGGCGAGCGCAGACAATTCAAACGTCCGCAAGACGCCATTCAATCTGGCATGGCTTACGTCACAGAAGACCGCAAAGGCGACGGGCTGATTCTGATTCAGGATGTCAAGCAAAACATCACCCTGGCAAACCTGCTGGAAATCGCCCACAACGGCGTGGTGGATGACAATGCCGAAATCCAGGTCGCCAACGAATACCGCGAATCGCTGAATATTAAGACTCCCAGCATCGAGCAAAGGGTATCGAACCTGAGCGGCGGTAACCAGCAAAAAGTCTGCCTGGGAAAATGGCTGTTCGTCAAACCCAACGTGCTAATTCTGGACGAACCCACGCGCGGTATCGACGTGGGCGCAAAATTTGAAATCTACACCATCATGACCCGCCTGGTGCAACAAGGTATGAGTATCATCATGATTTCCTCTGAACTGCCTGAAATCCTTGGCATGAGTGACCGGGTTTACATCGTATCCTCCGGCAAAATCAGCGGTGAACTGCCCATTGAAGAAGCAACGCAAGAAAAAATCATGCACATGGCAACGAACTGAGGAGGCGCACAATGTCATTTCTTAACGACGTACAGAAAGTTTTGAAACAAAACATCCGCGAATATGGCATGTATATTGCCCTGTTCGTCATTATGGCTATTTTTGCAATTGCAACCAATGGCGTTTTTATCAACTCGCGCAACATCAGCAACCTGTTTAACCAGACCGGCTACATCGCCGTGTTGGCCGTCGGCATGACGCTGATTATCGTCATCCGGCACATCGACCTCTCGGTCGGCTTCCTGGCCGGTTTCCTGGGGGCGGTTGCGGCCATTGCGCTGGCCTTCTGGAACCTGCCGGTCTGGATTGTTATTCCGATGGTGCTGGGCCTGGGTGCGCTGGCCGGGTTGATTACCGGCTTCCCTGTGGCGCAATTGAAAATTCCTGCTTTCGTGGCTTCGCTGGCTGGCTGGTTGATTTACCGCGGCGCGCTATTGTTGGTGACTGCCGGAACCGGCACCATCATCATCCCGGACGCGGCCTTCAACGCCATCGGCAACGGCTATATCCCTGACTTCCCCGATATCGGAATCCTCTCGAACCTGCACAAACTGACCTTGCTGATTGGCCTGGTTGGAATCGTGCTGTTTGTCATCGGCGAACTCAACAGCCGCCGCAAAAAACAGGCTTACAACTTCGAGGTCTTGCCGCGTGGTATTTTTATCATCAAACTGATTTTCATCTCAGTGATAATCGGGCTGATTACCTGGGTGCTGGCGGGATACAACGGCATGTCGTGGACGGTGGTCATCGTGCTGATTGTGGTCGCCATTTATCACTTTGTCACCACCCAGATGGTGCTTGGACGCCACATCTACGCCGTGGGCGGCAACCCGGAAGCGGCTGAGTTGAGCGGCATCAACGTCAAGAAAATCACCTTCATCGTCTTCGGCTCGATGGGCATGCTCTCGGCGCTTTCGGGTATTCTGTTCACCTCGCGCCTGCAATCGGCCACCACCACCGCTGGAACCCTGTTCGAGTTGGACGCCATTGCAGCGGCCTACGTCGGCGGCGTCTCGGCGGCGGGCGGCATCGGTAAAGTGACCGGCTCCATCATCGGCGCACTGGTGATGATGTCGCTGACCAACGGCATGAACCTGATGGGCATCGATATCTCCCTGCAATACATCGTGCGCGGTGCGGTGCTGGCAGCCGCAGTTATCTTCGATGTAACCACCCGTAACCGCAGCAAGTAAGGCTCGGCGCATCCGCAAAAAGCCGTCTCGTTTGAGCGAGGCGGCTTTTTTTGCTTCTCTAATATTTGCCGTAAAGAGGGCCGCGTTTTAGGGTGAGGGCGCGTACGCGCCCACACCCTAAAATGCGAGGTCTTATCACGAGGATTCCTAAAGAGCTCTTTTTCACTGTGATTTCCACAAAACAAAAATGGTACAATCGCGCCATGCAATTCCAGCCAACTTCCATCCCCGATGTCATCCTAATCACCCCCAAAGTCTTTGGCGACGAGCGCGGATTCTTCATGGAAACCTACCAGACGCGTTTATTTGCCGAGGCAGGTCTCCAGGCCCAATTTGTGCAAGACAATCATTCCCGCTCCAGGCAGGGCGTCTTGCGCGGGTTACACTACCAGTTGCGACAAACGCAAGGGAAACTGGTGCGTGTCATCCTGGGCGAAATCTTCGACGTGGCAGTAGACATTCGTCGCGGTTCGCCAACCTTTGGCCAATGGGTCGCAGCCCATCTTTCCGCCGAAAACCGCCAACAGTTATGGGTTCCGCCCGGCTTCGCGCATGGCTTTTATGTCCTGAGCGAATGGGCCGAGGTCATCTATAAAGCCAGCGATTACTATGCCCCAGAATGGGAGCGCAGCATTTTATGGAACGACCCGGCCATCGGTATTGAATGGCCCTTGCTTGCAGGCGTACCACTTTCACTCTCAGCCAAAGACGAGCAAGGTCAATCCCTGCAAGAAGCGGAATGCTTCTGATTCAAAAATTCACAAAAAACGAGGACAAACCATGAAAGGTATCATCCTGGCTGGCGGACGCGGCACACGCCTGTATCCGCTAACACTTTCCATCAGCAAACAACTCCTGCCCGTGTACGACAAACCGATGGTCTATTACCCCATCTCCATGCTCATGCTGGCCGGCATCCGCGACATCCTGGTCATCAGCACCCCCGAAGACCTGCCCCTATTCGAGCGCTTGCTGGGCGATGGCAA
>JAWOIR010000421.1:0-2686 GCA_046484545.1 Anaerolineales bacterium | reverse complement strand
CCATGCCTTTGTGGACGTGTTTTGCCAGTTCCTCGGTGGCTGAGACAACGAAAGACATATCCGGGTCGCCGGTTTTGCGAAGCGGGGTCGGGACGCAGATGCTGACAGCGTCGACATCCGCCAGGGCGGCGAAGTCGGTGGTCATGTCCAGTTTGCCGGCCTTGTGCAGGCGTTGAACTGTTTCAGAGGGCACATCCTGAATGTAGGAAACCCCCTTTTTGAAGGTATCCACCTTACGTTGGTCGGGGTCGATGCCGATGACGTTGAATCCCTTTTCGGCAAAGACGACAGCCAGGGGCATGCCGACATAACCCATGCCAAGAATGCCAATTTTGGCAGTTTTGTCCTGTAATTTTTGAATCAGTTTATCTTTTGTAGTCATTTTTTCTCCGTGTTTATATCCCCGTGATGTTTTTCCTGCGGGATTTTATTGTGGTTTTATGATATTTGCCTGCCTGCCCCGGCGGCCTTCGGGGTAAAAAAGGCCGTATTTTGGGGTGTCTAACTGGTGTGGTGCGGCACATGCCAGCTGCCGAGGAGAGCCGGAAATTTGATGTTCATGCCTGCGAAGCAGGCATGAACATCAAATTTCCGGGTTTTTCGTGTGGCCGCGAAGCGGCCATACACCGATAAGACAGTTAGGGGCTGACACCCCAAAATACGGGGGCTATCACGGGAGTTTCTAAAGAACCTTTATTGTTCTTCCGTAGTTCCAAACAGGGCTATCATAAAATGTTGATTTAAGAATTGGGGCGTTTCATCGGCGTGACGCGCGGGCGCAATTTGTCCGAGGGTATAGCCGCCAGCAATGGGAATATCCGTTCCCAAAATTTCTTGGATGGTTTTGATTTCTGCTCCAGGCCGGGCTTGCAGCAACATTTGCCAGGCAACATCCACCAGCACCAGCGCAAAAACAGGTTTGGCGCCTTCAAGCCCAAGAACGGCCTGCTGCACAGCATTCTTAACCGCCTCGAGGCAGGAGGTGGGATTGCCGACCATCAGGTAAGCATCCGAGCCATCGCGCAGGGGGGCGTTCATGCGAAAACTGCCGTCGGCTTCGACGCGCAACGGAGAACGAATTTGAATTTCGTCGCTGTCAGGCTGCTCGAATCCGAGCGGGTAAAGACGGGTGGTGTAGTTGAGCGGTGGAAAAGCCCACTCACGCGGACTGTATCCAAACAGGCGGGAATATGCTTCCGAAGCCGGGCGGCCATCCAGTGTGCGCAGCCAAAACCCGCGTGAGCGCGTTACCCGGAAATGATTACCGATGGGACTCCAGCCGTGTCCATAGCCAAGACCGAATTTATAACCGCCGCGCAGGAAAGCGCTGGCCATGCCGCCGTTGCCGCTTTGCACGCCGGAGAACTGATAACCAAGACTGTTCTGGGCATCGCCGGTGGCGAGTCCACCAAAAATTTGGATGGTTGCCGGCAGCGATTGGCAGAATTCCTCGGTATTTCCATTCAGCCCATCGGCAAAGGCCAGCACACTCCTGACCGGGCGTTGTTCGTACCCGATGAGTTGCTGGATGCGAGTCGCCGCGTCTGCGCTGGCCTGGGAATAGGCCGAAAACCAGTGCGTCTCAGCCTGAATTTCCTCGCCGCCCAGCAGGGCGACCACAACTGTATTGGTATGATAGCCCGCGTCTGTCAGGGTAGCGGGGCTGCTAAAGCCAAGTATGGGAATGTTGGAAAGCAGGCTGGTTGCGCCGCCCAAAACCATTTGGGCATCGAAACGGTAAGGGCTGATGACGACTGCCACAGACGGGGAGACATTCCCCATCTGGTTAAGGGCTGTGTGGGCGGCTTTCAGGCTGGCTTCGCGCGCATCCAGGTCCTGAGCGTATCCGACGGCGGCGACAAGGGTCATGACTTTTTCTCCTAGTTTTCAGCCAGCGGTATGTTCACATGGAAGGTTGTTCCACGGTCAAGTTCGCTTTCAAACCATATTTTGCCCCCCTGCATTTCGACCAGGTTTTTCGTAATGTTCAAACCCAGGCCGGTTCCTGAAGCCTGGGTTTTCGACATCTCAGTACGGAAATATTGCTGGAAGATTTTGGCCTGGTCTTCAGGAGAGATGCCGATACCGGTATCCTTGACCCACAGGTGAACCACTGGTATTTCTTCTCCTGTATCGGCGGGATGTGTGGTTTTCTCTGCCCCAACAATGACGTTGCCGCCGTTGGGGGTGTATTTGGTGGCGTTACTGACGAGGTTGACCGCAATTTGAATCATGCGGTTGCGGTCGGCCCAAACATCAGGCAGGCTGTCTGGCACGTTCACATCAACCACCTGCTCCTTCTCCTCAATCTGCCGCCTGGTCGAGCGGACGGCTTCTTCGATAACTTCAGGGATGGAGGTTGGCTTGAATTCAATTTTGAGCATTCCGGCTTCGATTTTGTTCAGGTCGCTCAAGTCCGAGACGATGGTGTTCATACGGTCAACATTGCTGCGAACGGTGGACAGAAATTTGGACTGCATGTCGGTAATTGGCCCGGCCATCCCGCCGGTTACCAGTTCTGTGTAACCCTTGATGGAGCATTCGTGCAGTGCTCCGGCGTGCAAGACCAGGAATTCCCCCACTGTCAGCAGCAGAGCATCTTTCATCGGGTGAATTGATGCTTGACCGGCGGGCTCGGCGAACTTGGTTTCATAACAAAGAGCTTACCCTAACGCCCAAAGCGATC
>JAWOIR010000347.1:0-9811 GCA_046484545.1 Anaerolineales bacterium | reverse complement strand
CCTGCTCGAACAAATCGGCGAGGGCGGGCAGGGCAGTGTCTGGTCGGCACTCGACGGCCAGAATAACCAGGTTGTGGCGATTAAATTTTCCGAAATATCTGAATCAAGCGAAAAAAAATTCCCCGAAGATGTCCTGCTCGAACGCCAAATCGGCAAATTGATGCGCTTGCGCCATCCCTACATCCTGCCGATGATTGATTATGGCATAGCCAACCTGGTGCGCTATATTGTTTCGCCGTATATCCCCGGCGGCTCGCTTGAAAACCTGACCAATACCGGGCCAATACTGCTCCAGAAAGTTATGGACTACGCGGCCAAGATTGCCGCCGCCCTTGAACACCTGCACAGGCAGGACATCATCCACCGCGACCTGAAACCATCCAATGTCCTTCTCGACATCAGCCACAACATCTATCTCTCCGATTTTGGGCTGGCGCGCGTCATCTCCAACAGCACCCAGGCCATGCACACCGGGCGTGGCACACCTTATTACGCCTCGCCTGAACAACACACCATGTCTGAAGCCCTGCCGCAATCCGATATTTACAGTTTCGGGATTGTGCTCTACGAAATGCTGACGGGGCAACTACCCTGGCGGGGCGAAAAAATGCTCGGCATCCAACAACTCCAGGCCAGGGATGAACTGCCCGACCCGCGCGAAATTATCCCCGACCTGCCCGATGAATTAGGGCCGGCCCTGCGCCAGATTACCGCCACACTGCCCGAAGCCCGCCCGGAAACGATACGGCAGGCCATGCAACTGCTTTACCAGGCATCTGGCTGCTCACCCGTCCCGATTGAATCCATTAAAAATTGGCATGAAGACCGCATCAAAAACCTGAACGCAATTGAAATCTACGAAAAGAGCCTGCAATACTGGCAATCGCCGGGCAGCACCGTTCCGCTCAGCCTGACCGCGTTTGCCTTACTCGATGCAACTCCGCAAGCTGAGAAAGCCCTGCTGCGCACTCCGCAATTTGCGCTCGATAGCGCGTTGAGTTACGGTTATAAATTCGAAGAATGGTGGCAAAAAATCACATCCCTCGATGACCGTCTGGCCGTTGCCACCGGTTTGCTCGAAAATGACGAAGAAGATATCCGCGCGCGAGTGACAAATCTACTGGCCCGCGACCCCGAATTGCAAACACAAACATTTGACACCCAGGCCGCGCTTGTCAAATCCATCCTGAAAAGCATCGGCATGACGCAAAATACTGAAACGCGCCACACCTTGCTCGCACTCCTAAACAGGATTCTGCCCGCAGGACAGACATGGCAGCCGTTGGTCTTCAGCGAACAGGAAGACGCCCTGATTGCCTATCAGGCCCTCGAAGATTCACCAACCGGTAACCAGGCCGCCCGACTCATCGGCCACCTGCGCGCCGAAAAAGCCCTGCAAACTGTTTTCAAAGCAGCCGCGCCATCGCGCCGCCTGCCGACCCTGCTGGCCGCCATTCAAAACGCTGGCAGCCTGCCCGCTTCGATTCCAACCTATCCACGTCTCGAAACAATTTTTGAATGGATTCTCACCCAAGCTTTCGCCGCTCCCGCCCGGTTGGGATTGCTGGCCCTCGCCAGCCTGGCCGGGGCCGGGCTGGGCTTTGGCGCTTACACCTATGCCGTGTACCGCCTGAACATTTTTCTCGATACCGCCCGCTTCCTGACCGCCGCCCAGCACGGATTGTTTATCGGCGCGGGATTCGCCCTGATGATTCCGCTGGTACGCATCACCGTGGAACAATTCCCCAAAGTCCCGGCCTGGAAGCGTGGCCTCATCGCCACCCTGCTGGGCGGACTGCCCATCACCAGCGTCATCCTGCTCTACCACGCCCTGCTGCTCGAACGCTACGAAATCCTGCAAGCCGCCAATGCCGGTAAATCGTCCTTCCTGCTGGCCGCCTGCCTGGTCATCACGTTGGGCTTTTCTCTCGCCAGCCTGGCCCGCGCCCGGCTGCTAAAAATCCTTTTCTACGCACTCACGCTATTGCTGGCCCTGTTCGGCTCGTGGTGGGCGCACCTGCACCTGCCCCTGCACCCCTTCCCGCTGCTCTATTACGAATACACCTGGCCGTTAAGCCAGGTGCTCGCGCTAATTTTCTTTGTGGCTGTCTCCACCGCAATTGGCGCGGGATGGCCTCGGCTCAATCCGCCGGACGAGCCACCAACAGGGCCACCCAATCTCCCATCTGCTTTGTCTCAATAAGTTTCAGGCCGCGTCCTTCCGCCGCCGTTGTCACGTCAGCTGCCAGGTGTTCGAGAATGCCGGATAGGATTAACTTGCCTCCCGGCAGGACCAGGTCGGCCAATCCGGCATCGAACAGACGAATCAGGACCGGTCCCAGGATGTTCGCCAACACCAGCGGCGCGGACTTGGCCCCGAACTGCCCGGCCCGAATCTCGTCCACCGACCCCAGACCCAACTGGAACGCCTCGCTATCTACGCCGTTATTTTGGGCATTTTCCAGGCTGTTGCGAATCGAAGCCTCGTCGATATCCACGCCCAGGGCCGCTTGCGCACCCAATTTCAGCGCCGCAATCGCCAAAATCCCCGAACCGCAGCCGACATCCATCACCAGCGGACAATTTTCTGGCAGGCAATCTTCCAAAAATTCCAGGCACAACTGTGTGGTCGGGTGGGTTCCTGTGCCAAAGGCCATACCGGGGTCGATTTTAATGGCGACCCGCGCCGGGTCAGGCGAGTCCATCCAGGCTGGCACGATGACCAGTTTTCTCCCAATCGGAATCGGCTGGTAGCGCACTTTCCAGGCCTCCATCCAGTTCTGGTCGGCCACCGGCTTGAAAACGGGAGTCGGCAGGGGCTGAATCATGCCCAGGTAATAGAGTGACTCTTCCAGTTTTTGACGGGTCTCTTCCAGGGTCTCATCCGCCGCGAGATAGGCGCGCACGGTAATATCGCCCACCGGGGTGCCTTCGTCTTCTTCATCATTGAACTTAACCGCCTGTTCAGTCACAACACCATTGGGCGCAAAACGCGCTAGAACATCGGCCACCGCCTCGGCAAGTTCACCGTTGACGGTTAGGGATACTTCGAGCCAACTTGACATAACGCAACCTTTTTGAAAACTACCATGAAATGTCCCCGCATTTTGGGTATGAACGTGCGTACGCGCGTTCATACCCAAAATGCGGGATTCTTGAATACAAATATTAGTGAACCATAGTTTGATTAATTTTACCAGCCATCCAGCAAAGCGGTTATAATGCTGCGATAATTGCGTGAAATTTTGAACTTATATATGGAGATTTTTACATGACACAAGAACCACGACCCATTAAACGCGTTGCCATTAGCACCGGCGGCGGCGACGCTCCCGGCCTGAACGCAGTCATCCGCGCGGCCACCCTGGCTGGCATCAAGCGCGGCTGGGAAATGTACGGTATCCGTGACGGTTATCACGGCCTGCTAAACCCTGAACAATTCCCTGAAGGCGGCATTATCCGCCTGAACCGCGCCCGCGTGCGCGGAATTACCCACATGGGCGGCACCATCCTCGGCACCAGCAACCGCAACCACCCCATGCGCTTCCCGATTACCTTGCCGGATGGCACAAAAGAAGAAGTCGACCGCACCGATGAAATTATCCGCGCTTTTGCGGTACATGGCCTTGACGCGCTCATCACCGTCGGTGGCGATGGCTCGCTCGAAATTGCCCAGGTGTTGGCTCGCAAAGGTCTGCGCGTGATTGCCGTTCCGAAGACAATAGACAACGACCTCGATAAAACTGACGTCACCTTCGGCTTCGACAGTGCGGTGGCCTTCGCAACCGAAGGCATCGACCGCCTGCACTCAACCGCCGCTTCGCATGGTCGCGTGATGGTCGTCGAGGTAATGGGCCGCTACGCTGGTTGGATTGCCGTCGAAGCCGGTATCGCCGGTTCCGCCGACATTATCCTGACCCCCGAAATCCCCTACGACTTGCGCAAAGTCTCTGCAAAAGTTCAAGAACGTGAAGAAATGGGACGTTTCTTTACCATTGTTGTCGTGGCTGAAGGGGCAAAACCTGTGGGCGGCAGTTCCTCCGTCATTGGCAAGGAAGCCGGACGCGCCGAACGTCTGGGCGGCATTGGCGAAAAAGTCGCGGCAGAAATCAGCGCCCTGACCGGTAAGGAAACCCGTGTTGTGGTGCTTGGTCACCTGCTGCGCGGCGGCACACCAACCGCCTTCGACCGTGTCATCGCCCTGCGCTTTGGGGCTGCCTCCGTCCGCGCGCTGGAGGAGGGACTGTCAAACGTAATGGTCGCCCTCGACGGCCCGAAGGTAAAATACGTCCCGATTGACGAGGCCTACGGAAAAATGAAATCCGTGCCGGTCGATAGCGACATCATCCAGACCGCCAAAGACCTGGGAATCAGCTTCTGCGAACCGGATTAGTCTTAAATGTCAGCTCCCGCGCCAATATCGGCGCGGGAGCTTTTTGATTCGGGTACTTTTACAGTTCACTCGCCCGACGGCTGATGCGGTCTTTTACCCGCTCGGCAAATTCAGCCAGCGGAATGTTGTTCAACTGCGAGCCGTCGCGCAGGCGCAGCGAGACCACCCCTGCCTCGGCTTCATTCGCGCCGATGACGACCATGTAGGGCACTTTCATCAACTGCGCCTGGCGGATTTTGGCGTTCATGCGGTCTGTGCCCAGGTCGGCGCTGACACGCACACCCTGCGCCTTGAGTTGGGCTGCAATCCCGGCGGCGTACTCGTTCTGCCCGTCCGTAATCGGGATGACGCGCACTTGCTCCGGCGCCAGCCAGACCGGGAAGGCCCCGGCATAGTGCTCAATCAGGAAGCCAACCATGCGCTCGTGCGTGCTGAGCGGCGCGCGGTGGATGCAGAGCGGGATTTCGTCCTGTCCTTCGTTGTTGACAAATTTCAGGTCGAAACGTTCCGGCACGGCAAAGTCGACCTGGTTGGTGGCCAGCGTGAACTCGCGTCCGATGGCGCTCCAAATCTGGACATCAATCTTCGGCCCGTAGAACGCGGCTTCGTCCTGCACTTCGACGAAAGGAACCTCGCCGTTCTGCATGGCGCGCCGCACCATGTCTTCGGTCTTGAGCCACAAACGCTCGTTGTCGACATATTTCTTGCCCAGCCCGGCTTTGCCATGCAGCGACAGGCGCATGACGTATTTCTCGATACCGAACAGGTCGAAATATTTCTTGTACAGGTCGATGACGCCCATGAACTCGCTCTCGAACTGCTCCTCCGAGCAATAGATGTGGGCATCGTTCATCTGCATTGAGCGCACGCGCATCAGACCAAACAACTCGCCCGATTTCTCGTAACGATAGCACGTCCCATATTCCGCAAGGCGGATGGGCAGGTCGCGGTATGAGCGCGGCCTGGCACCGAAAATTTTGTGGTGCATCGGGCAATTCATCGGCTTGACGTAATACTTGACGCCTTCCAGTTCCATCGGCGGGTACATGCTTTCGGCGTAGTATGGCAGGTGACCGGAGCGGACGAACAGGTCTTCCTTTGTCAGGTGCGGCGTACGCACGCGGCTGTAACCGGCCTGGTCTTCCATTTCTTTTGCCAGGCCTTCCAACTCATCAATCAGGATTCCGCCGTTCGGCAGCCAGAGCGGCAGGCCGGGCCCGACCTCGTCATCATAGATGAAGATGTCGAGTTCCTTGCCCAGTTTGCGATGGTCGCGCTTCTTGGCTTCTTCGAGCATTTGCAGGTACTGCTTGAGTTCGTCCGGTTTCTGCCAGGCCGTGCCATAGACGCGTGTCAGCATCTTGTTGTTCTCGTCGCCGCGCCAGTAGGCTCCGGCAATCGACATCAACTTGATGGCACTGGGGTTGATTTGGCGCGTATTCTCAACGTGCGGGCCGCGACACAGGTCTACAAAGGCATCGTGCTTGTAAATCGAAATCTCCGGTTTGGCATCCAGCGGATTGCCGTACTCGTCGAAGCCGCCCTGCTCCAGGCCATCGATTAACTCCAGTTTATAAGGCTGGTCTTTGAAAATGCTGCGGGCTTCTTCTGCCGAAAGGACTTCTTTCTCGAAAACATGTCCGCCGGAGACAATCTGGCGCATACGCTTTTCGATTTTGGGCAAATCCTCGGCGGTAATCGGTTCAGGCAATTCAAAGTCGTAGTAAAAACCATTCTCAACCGGCGGGCCGATAGTGTACTTGGCGCCAGGATAAAACTCCAGAACAGCCTGCGCCATAACATGCGCCGCCGAGTGGCGAATACGATAGAGTTGCGAATCTTCGTAACGGATATTTTCAGACATTCTTGCTCCTTATTTTCTGGTGAGCAACAATCTGCTCAAACAACAGGTAGAAATCAATAATTTGCCACCAAATAGACAAGGGCGCACCCGGATTTGGCGGCAGACACAATTTAGTGTCTCAAATCTCCGGGCCGCCAGGGAGTGATGGTATAGTCATCAGTCATGGCAACCTCCAAAATAAAAAAACTCTCACCCACACGGGGCGAGAGCAAAGTACACTTCACGCGGTTCCACCCGATTTACTCTTCGGCTTCGGGCTGCGCCCTGCGCTCAGAGTATCTCTTAGGCTGATAACGAGGCCAACCGTTTCACTTACTGGGTTTTCGCTGAACACGGATGACTGCTCACTGAAAACTGTTCTGCTCCATGCTCGCGGGTGGTTTTCGACGGTTCTGGCTGGGGCAGGCTCTCAATCTATGGCCTTGCCCTCCCTGTCAGCGGAAACCCGTCTACTCGTCCCGGTCTTCGCATTTTAAACTGAATACTGGTTACTGAAAACTGGACACTGAAACTGTGGGCGGAATAGGACTCGAACCTACGACCTTTGCGATGTCAACGCAACGCTCTAACCAGCTGAGCTACCCGCCCGTAGCAGGGCGATATTATAACAAGGGTATCTTGAAATGACAAGGAAAAGGGCCGGCCATTCCAGAACCGGCCCTTTTTGCATTACGCTTTCTTAAGTACCGGCAGACCGTTTTTGGTCTCTGCAACCTGATATCCGGCTGGGACAGCGTCCAGAGCGCCTTCTTTCTGCTCCTTCGCAAAGAAATACAGCGTCTGAGTTCTGCCACTCTTCAAAACAGTGTCTTTTGAGTGCAGAATATACGTTACACCTTTCGAGTTCTTGAAACTAAAAGCCATACTAACCTCCTTTGGAATAGGCCCCTGCGCAAGGGCGCAAGGACTAAATGGTAATTTGATTATATCTGATAATGCAAAAAAAGCCATACCCTTGCGGTATAATCATTTCCGCTATGGAAAAACGGCCCGAAGACTTATCGGTAGAAGAACTCCGCCGCCTGCTGTTGGACAAACGCCGCGTCACCCGCAAAGACCGCCTGGAACGCTTTCGCCGCACCGGGCGGGCCATCTCATTAACCCTCGACGCCACCGAACAGGATAACGACGATTTCGCCCCCGGACGGGTCGTTGAAACATCCGACGAAGAACCAGCCGGCGCACCGCGCAGTCCGCGCCGGGTCTTCATGGACAGGCTGCTGTTTGGGATTGAAGTCCTGGCTATTATCGGGCTGATTGGCATCGGGTTGTCCTTCTTTGGGGCCATGCGCGCCCTCAACGAAGAAGTGGCTGCATCCATACAACAGCCCACTGCTGAACCAACGCCGCTCATTAATGCCGTCATCCTTCCTTCCGGACACATTCCGCCCAATGCCGAAGGCGGCGCGCGCCCCAACGACGCCGAAATCCCTGAACACCTGCGCCCGCTGGTACAGGCAATTGCAAATATCCCGATACCGACCGCCAGCCCGGCCCATGCCATCCGTATTCAAATACCAGCCATCGGCGTTGACGCGCCGATTGTCATGGGCGATGACTGGGAGCAACTTAAGAAAGGTGTCGGCCAGTTTATCTTCAGCCCCAATCCGGGTGAAAACGGCAACCTGGTACTTTCGGCGCACAACGACGTATTCGGTGAAATCTTTCGCGACCTGGACCGCCTTCAGCCCGGCGATGTCGTCGTCGTCTACACCAGCCAGCGCCAGTTCACCTACATTATCACCGGCACACAGGTTGTCGAACCGACCCGCGTCGAGGTTATGGCCCCGACGCCCAACCCGACCATTACCCTGGTATCCTGTTACCCTTACATGATTAACACGCAGCGAATTATCGTCTCGGCTGCGTTACAAAACCCTTAGGAGCAAGAAATGCCAAAGAAAACTTCTTTCAGAACCACTTCCAGCGAATTCAACCCCGATTACGGCCCTATCAAAAAGGACCTCAAGCGCATTGGCATCCTGGCCGGGACCTTTGTCACCATCCTGGTCATCCTGTCGTTTTTCCTGGGATGAACTCCAAACCCATCCAACTCACCCTCACCGCCCAGGCCTATGGCGGCGAAGCCATTGGCCGCCACGATGGACGCGCCGTCTTCGTGCCCTTTGCCCTGCCCGGCGAAATCGTCCGCGCCCGAATCATCGAAGAGCGCAAAAACTTCGCCCGCGCCGAACTGCTCGAAGTCATCAAACCCGTCCCCGAGCGCATTGTCCCAAAATGCCCGCACTTCACAGCCTGTGGCGGCTGCCATTATCAGCACCTGGCCTACCCCGACCAACTGCGCATTAAAACCGAAGTCCTGCGCGACCAACTGACCCGCATCGGCAAAATCCAAAACCCGCCCGTGCGCGAAATCGTCCCCTCGCCAAACGAATGGAACTACCGCAACCACATCCAATTTCATCTGGATGAAAACGCGAAACTGGGCTTTATCGTCGCCCCAACCGCCTCCGCGCGGCACGACGCAGCCACCCTTAGCGTGCTCCCGATTACCGAATGTCATCTCCCCGAATCCGGTCTCAACGCCCTTTGGCCGACTCTCGACTTCGAGCCGGATACGCCCCTGAATCGTATCTCGCTGCGCGCCGGGGAGGATGTCATGCTCATCCTCGAATCCGACTCCCCTGAAACCCCCGAACTCGAACTCGAAAGCGACGTCTCCGTCGTCCACCTGCTCGAAGACGACCCCGTCATCCTGGCCGGGGATGACTACATCGTCATCGAAGTGCTCGGGCGACCCTTCAAAGTCTCGGCGGCCTCCTTCTTCCAGGTCAATATGCCAATGGCCGCCAAAATGGTCGAACACCTGCTCGAAGCCCTGCCCGTTTCCCCTACCACCACCCTGCTCGATGTGTATTGTGGTGTTGGCCTGTTCAGCGCCTTCTTCGCCCCGCATGTCGGCAAAGTCATCGGAATCGAAGCCGCGACCTCCTCCTGTGAAGACTTCGCCGTCAACCTCGACGAATTCGACAACGTCGACCTGTACGAAGCCCCCGCCGAAGAAGTCCTGCCTCATCTCAAAAAATTCGCCGACATTGTTATCCTCGACCCGCCTCGCGCTGGGCTGGACAGGGCTGTCATCGACGCGCTGATTGCCAAAAAGCCCGAAACCATCGCCTACGTCTCCTGTGACCCGGCCACCCTGGCCCGCGACGCAGCCCGCCTGATTACCGGGGGATACAAACTCAAACAAGTCACGCCTTTCGATTTGTTCCCACAGACTTACCATATTGAGAGCATCAGCATTTTCGAATCTTAATCGTGGCGCGGGATGCTATCCCGCTCTGTGATGGACAGCAATGTAGGGGGATTCTTTGGTCCCTTTCTCAAGTTCTCGGGGTTTGATGCACTCGAGTTGCAGGGCAAAGCACATTCTGATGTAATTATATATATTGATGGTATTAATCACTACGTGGAAATATTTGAGGCTCCTGCCGAAGCTGGCAACAGTCATGTACTCGCCGAACAGCTGACAGAAATGTTCGCTGATAGTGACGGGGAAAAGAAAAACATTGGCGTTGTCTCTTCAGGTG
>JAWOIR010000227.1:0-7564 GCA_046484545.1 Anaerolineales bacterium | reverse complement strand
CATTGCCGAACTATGCAAAATTGTCCAGGGGACAACGATTCACGTTTTCTGGGCCGAACGCTACGGCCTGAAACTGACCCCGGAACGCGAGGCCGAAGTGCAGCTGCGGACGATGGAAAAGCGCCTGGCCCGCGCGCTGGAACTCGACCCGCATCCGCTGACCGAATCCCGCCCGCTGGACAAAAAATTGGTCGGCAACTGCCGTGACCACAGCCTGCTGCTGGTCGCCATGCTGCGCCACCAGGGAGTCCCGGCCCGCGCCCGCTGCGGGTTCGGCGCATACTTCCTGCCCAATCATTACGAAGACCACTGGGTGGCCGAATACTGGAACCAGGCCGAAAGGCGCTGGGTGCTGGTCGATGCCCAACTCGACGAACTCCAATGTAACGCAATGAACATCCCCTTCGACCCGCTGGATGTGCCGCGCGACCAGTTCATCGTCGGCGGACTGGCCTGGCAGATGTGCCGCGCGGGTCAAGCCGACCCCGATTCGTTCGGCATCTTCGACATGCGCGGATTGGGATTCATCCGCGGCGACTTCCTGCGCGATGTGGCCGCACTCAACAAGGTCGAGCTGCTGCCCTGGGATTGCTGGGGACTTATCCTTAAGTATCAGATGGATGACAACCAACTGGAAGCAGCAGACCTGGCGCTACTTGACCGGCTGGCCGACCTGACCAGCGGCAACGTGCCTGATTTCGAACAGGTACGCCAACACTACGAATCCGACCCGCGCCTGCGGGTTGAGGCAGAAATCCAGAGTTATGTCGATGGCAGGCTGCAAACAATTCATGTTTAGGGATTGTTCCAGGTGGCCATTGGTTCGATTAGGCCAGGAGGGTAAAAGCAAAGAGACCGGCTCATCACCGGTCTCTTTGCTAATCAACTCCTTTTCATGCTATAATCTTACCAGTAAGAAAGGAGAGCGTATGTTAGCAACGACAAAAATGTCATCCAAGGGACAGATTGTTATTCCCGAAGAAATTCGCAAAAAACTTAATCTAAAAACAGGCGCGCAGTTTGTTGTTGTCGGCGGGGACGACGTGGTTATTTTGAAAGCCATCATCGAACCAGACCTGGACGAGTTCGATGCCCTCATTCAACAAGCGCGCGCACAGGCCAAACAGGCCGGGTTGAAGCGCCAGGATATTGAATCCGCGATTGCCGAGGCGCGAGACAGGGCATGAAAATTGTCCTTGACACCAATGTTTTTGTTTCTGGTGTTTTTTTCGGCGGGCTACCTTACCAAATCTTGAAAGCCTGGAGTGCTGGCGTGGTGGAATTAGTTATCTCGGATGAAATCCTGTCCGAATACAAGCGCGTGGCAGAGATTCTCGCAGAACGGTATCCGCCAACCAATTTGCATACCTTCCTGTCTTTTGTCGAGCAAAAAGCCATCTTCTTTGATACGCCCAGTTTTACGCAGCAGGTCTGCGAAGACCCGGATGACGACAAATTCCTGGCCTGTGCGTTGGCCAGCGGAGCAACCATCATTGTGAGCGGGGATAAACACTTGCTTAAAGTGTCTGGCTATGAAGGCATCCAGGTTAAAACTCCGCGAAATTTTGTGGATGAACACTTTCAGTAAAAGCAACGAGACCGGCTCATCACCGGTCTCGTTGCTTTTACATCCTAAATCAGGTTAAGGCTTGTTGGGGCCTTTGCCTGGGGGCGGACCTTTGCCTTCAGGGCGACCTTTGCCTTCGGGCGGGCCTTTGCCTTCAGGACGACCTTTGCCCTCAGGCGGGCCGGCATCTTCGGGGCGGCCAATCAGGCCGAGTTCCTGCCAAATCTGTCCCCAGCCCTGGCCGTCAGTGCGGGCCGTCAGGAACGATTCAGCGTCCATATCGGTCAACTGACCGGTTTGCAGGGCCAGCATGATTTGTCCCCAGCCGAATCCGTCACAGAACCAGCCTTGCAGGGTGGCATAATCGGTGTCGTAGCGTTCAGCCAGCCGAGCGCCAAACGGGTGCGGAACGTCAGCCTGGGTGCAGTAATAACCTTCCGAAGGGTCGTCGCCGTTTTCAAGCGGGTCAGCGTCGTCGTCATCGCGGTCTTCCACTTTGACCTTGAATGCAGCGATACTGCCGTCTTCGTTCAGCGTGCCTTCAACCTCCAGCAAGTCGCCAACCTGCAGCGTGCTGAAATCGAAGTCATCTGCCGGGAAAACGGTATAGGTTTCACCAGCCTCCGTCTCGACGACCAGGCTTCCGCCGGCCTCGTCAATTGACACTACTGTAGCAAGGATTTCTATCTCGTTGTCGTCATCGGCGAAGGCCGATTGCAGGGGGGCAAACGCCAGGGCCAGAGCAAGCAGCAGGGCCAGCAGCGTGTACCAGGGAATTCTTGGGTTCATTTTTACCTCCAAAGGTGAATATGAATACAGACAAAAGTTACCATGAACGCGCCGTTCATCATTCCTGGGTAAAACCGATTTCTGCCCAAATTTCAGCCCAGGTCTTTTCCACGCGCATTTCCAAAAGAACAGAAGCGGAAATGTCCATGGCTTCGCCGGTTTCGAGCGCAATCAGGATGTCGTCGAAGGTGTAATCATCGCAAAACCAGGTCATGACCTGCTCATAAGAGACTTCGTAGGTCTCGGCGATGTTCTGTCCCAGCGGGTGCGGGTTGGTTTCGGTGCACTCAAAGACGGCGATGGTTTCCCCGGCCGGGGCAGAAGAACTGTCAGACGGCGTCTCATCATTACCCGGGGGCGGGTTGACAGGTTGCGCCTCGGCTGCGACAACAGGCTCGGTGCCCGGTGCGCTTGCCGGGCCTGGCTCACAGGCGGCCAAGCCTGCCAGCAACAGTCCAAACAACAGGGCCAGGGAAAAAACTCTTGTTCGCGTTTTCATGGTTAACATTGTACTACTTGTTATGACGCTTGATGACGCCCTTAAGATACCGCTTTCTTCAAAACAGTACTAATCTCCTATTGGTGATTCTCTGATATTTGCCGTGAAGAAGGCCGTATTTTGGGATGTGAGCGCGCCAGGCGTGCGCTCACATCCCAAAATACGGGGGCTTACCACAGGAATTCCAAAATAGCCCGCGCGCAAATTCTCTACCGGACAAACTTCGTAATAGTTTGTCATTTCGAGCCACAGCGAGAAATCTTCCCCATATATGCCAGATTTCTCCCCGCTACACGGCTCGAAATGACAAGCAAAAGCGAAAAATTACCATTCGGCCATTTTGTCCGGTAGTGTACGCGCAAAAAGCAAATTTCTGGCTGTCAAGGGGGTATAATTTGGTTATACTACACCTGTTGGAGTTCCCTGCCATGCCCCCTGCCAAATTCGACATTATTATCACAACCGTCCGTTATGCGCCGGATGGCAAAATTGAAATGGTGCGCGCCTTTGAACGGCGCGGCGCCACTTTTTCAGACCATGTCCTGCTCTCGCGCGATGTCCTGCTTGAAAAAATCAAGGACGGCAAGAAATGCGTCAGCGGGCGGCGCAAGGAATTTCTGGCAGGAACTTTCGAGGTGGATAAAACCGTGCAAGTGGTCGGCGATTTCATCACCACTGAACCCAATGCAAAGCAAGATAGCCTGCAAAATGTGCCCATTTTCTAACCCGAAGATGGCACGGAGGTTGGCATGAAAATCATTGATAAAACCCCCTTTCGCAAGGAAGACGGCTCCATCAGTTTTATTGACCGCATTCAAGGCACGCTGAAATACGGCTTGCCCTGGTATGGCCGGTTGCAGGCCCAGGAAAAAATCATTCCTGTTCTCGAAAAACACCTGGGGCGCAATTTTATCCTGATGAGAAACATCATCCTGGGCGGCACCGACATCGAACTGCCAATCATTTTGATTGGCCCGCCCGCCGTGCTGGTCATCAACGTCATCACCGAGCAAGGCGTCTTCCGCGCCCAGGAAGACGAATGGGGCAAAATCGTTGGCAACCAGTTTGTGCCAGCCAAAGTCAATCATCTCGCCCGCACTGTGCGCATGGGGAAAGTGCTGCAAGTCTTCCTCGAACGCGCCGGGGCCAAAGGCATTACGGTTGATACACTCCTGCTCTCTGCGAATCCCGGCACGCATGTAGAATCCATCCGGCCTGTTGTGCGTGTCGTGATGAGCGACGCCATGGAGCGTTTTGCCGCCTCACTATCCCAGGCCAAAGCCGTTTTGGGGCCGGAAGCCTGCGCGGGTATTGCCCAGCTGGTCCTGAGCGGCAAACCCGGCGGACAGTCGCCCGAGATGGCGGAAGAAACCGGGTCCCAGCCAGAATCTTTGGCAGAGCCGAATGCCAATCAATTCTTTTTCCATGAAGAAAACCCCAAAACCGATAATTCACGAGGTGACACTGTTTCCCGCGACGGCGAAGCGGGAAGCGCACCCGAAGCGCGCGCGGAATCCAAAGGAAAACCTGCGCGCAAGAAAAAGACCCGCATTATGGGATTGACCCTCAAGCAAATCGGCATTCTAGCCGGCATCCTGCTGGCCTGGTTGTGCCTGGTGATAGTATTCTTCGCCTTCGTTAGCGCCCAACTGAATGTCTAACCCCTTCCTGAGCATCATCATCCCTGCCCACAACGAGGAAAACCGCCTGCCCGATACCCTGGCGCAGGTGGTTCAATTTTTGCAATCCCAGCCTTACACCTCTGAAGTGCTGGTGGTCGAAAACGCCAGCCGTGATAACACCCGCAAAATCGCCCAGGATTTTGCCGCTCAGAATCCCGCCATCCAGGCTATTCACCTCGACCAGCCCGGCAAAGGCCGCGCCGTGCAAACCGGCATGCTGGCCGCCCGCGGTGAATACCGCTTCTTCGCCGACGCCGACCTTTCGATGCCCATCGGCGAACTCAATCGCTTCCTGCCCCCGGCGGTGGATGCGCCCATCGTCATCGCCTCGCGCGAAGCCCCCGGCGCAATCCGATACGACGAACCGTCCTACCGCCATGTCACTGGCCGGGTCTTCAACAACCTGATTCGCGCCCTGGTGCTGCCCGGCTTGCAGGATACCCAATGCGGATTCAAAATGTTCCGCGCCGAAATTGCCGAAACACTCTTCAAGCGCCAAACCCTGATGGGCTGGTCTTTCGATGTCGAAGTGCTTTACATTGCCAGCCTGCGCGGCCTATCCATCCTCGAAATTCCCATTCCCTGGTACTTCAACCCGGAGAGCAAGGTCAACGTCTTGCGCGATTCCTGGCGCATGTTCCGCGATTTGCTCGTCATTCGCCGCAACGGGCGGCTGGGAAACTATGATTGAACAGCCCGGCTTGCATCTTGAGCAAGCGTTGTGGTCACAAGGGTATAAATTTATAGGGGGAATGGACGAAGCGGGGCGCGGCGCCTGGGCGGGTCCCGTCATGGCGGCCCTGGTCATCCTGCCAGCCGACCCCGAAATCGGACTCACTTTGGCCGGGGTACGCGATTCAAAAACCATGTCTCCGCTCCAGCGTGAGCGCGCCGCGCTGACGATTCAAGCGGCTGCCCTGGCCTGGTCGCTGGGGGAAGCCTCCGCCGCCGAAATAGACGAACTCGGCATCCTGCCGGCCACCCGCCTGGCCTTCAGCCGCGCCATCCAAAACGCAAGCCTGCTGCCCGATTTTTTACTGCTCGATTACATCCACTGGCCGGGGCTGCAAAACCCGCACCTGACGTTGAAAAAAGGCGAAAGCCAATCCCTGAGCATCGCCGCTGCTTCGGTGCTGGCCAAGACGACCCGTGACCGGCGTATGGTCAGCCTCGATGAACGGGTTCCCGGCTACAGCCTGGCGCGTCATAAAGGCTACGGCACGCGCATCCACGCCGAGGCGTTGAAGCGGCTGGGGGTCAGTAACATCCACCGCTGTTCTTTTTCCATCCCCGGAAGATTGTAAGAATCGCATAAGAACGCCGTAAATACCCCATAAGCATCATTTTTATTTTCGCGTTTTTTGTTAGAATATTCGTCATGCTGCCTATTTTGCTTATCCCCTTTTTAGTTCTTGCCATTGCTACTGTTATCGCCCTGCTATTCGGCCTGCCGAGGCTCAATGCGCGCCTGACCACCGAGCGCATGGGCTGGATACTGGCGATTTTTCCGGCGGCGGTCTTTACCAGCATCCTGCTGGCCTACATCGGCAAGCCTGACGGCGAAGCCCTGATATTTAGCGTTCCCTGGATTCCGTCGGTGGGCATTCAATTCTCGCTCTACCTCGACGGCCTGAGTACACTCTTCGCCCTGATTATCACCGGCATTGGTACGCTGATTGTGCTGTATGCTGGATACTATTTTCACGGCGATAACACCTCCTGGCGGTTTCAAGCCTATACCCTGATTTTCATGTCGGCCATGCTCGGCGTTGTGCTGGCTGGCGACCTGATTACCCTGTTCCTTTTCTGGGAAGGGACGAGCATCTCATCCTTCCTGCTGATTGGCTATAAATACAAAGATGAAGCCGCCCGCAAAGGCGCGTTTAAGTCGCTGTTCATTACCGGCGGCGGCGGAATTGCGCTCCTGGCGGGTTTTGCTTTCATCATGGTGATTACCGGCGCATCTGATTTTGCGACCATTCTCGCCAGTGGTGACGTGCTGCGCGACAGCCCGCTGTACCTGGCTTTCTTCGCGCTGATTGCCATCGGAGCCTTCACCAAGAGCGCCCAGGTCCCGGCCCATATCTGGCTGCCGGAAGCCATGTCGGCCCCGACGCCGGCCAGCGCCTTCCTGCACTCGGCGACGATGGTCAAGGCTGGCATCTATCTGCTGGCACGCTTCAATCCGGTCATGGGCGGCAACGACACCTGGTTCTGGACGCTGACCCTGTTCGGCTTCGCCACCATGCTGACCGGGGCCTATCTTGGCCTGAAACAAAACGACCTGAAAGCCCTGCTGGCCTATTCGACCATTTCGCAGTTGGGTGTGCTGGTCGCGCTGATTGGGCTGGGCAACGAATATGCCTACAAAGCCCTGGTAATTGGCGTCCTGGCGCATGCCTTGTATAAATCGTCGCTGTTCATGTCGGCGGGCATCATCGACCATGAAACCAAAACCCGCGACCTGCGGCGTTTGGGTGGCTTGCGAAAGCAAATGCCAATCATGTTTGTCTTAATGTTGATTCCCGCGCTTTCGATGGCTGGCCTGCCGCCCCTGTTCGGTTTTCTTGCCAAAGAGACCTTGCTCGCCGCGGTAATTGATTACAACCTGCCGGTTGGCAGCGAATTTTTCTTCTCTCTGGCAACGGTGCTGGCAGGAGCCATGCTGCTGGCCCAATCGGGCCTGCTCATTCGCGGCACTTTCCTCGGCCCAGAACCGCCAGCTCTCGTGAAGAGAGGCGGCCCGCGCCTTTTATTTTAAGAAAGAGAGGCTGGTGATCATTTGAGCCGGATCTCACCCGACTGAGACAGTTGCACTCCTCGGTTACCCAGTCGAGCCGGTTTTTACGTTTCAGTTCTTCGATTAAATTTGTGGAGATGGGCAGAAGATACATGACGTCGCCGGCGGCGTACTCGATCATTTCGATGGGCAGCGGGCGTTTGGACCAATCTTTTTTCTGATATTTTTTATCCAGATTGATATTGAGGTGCTGCTTGACCACCGCATCGAGCCCGGTTCCGGTGACG
>JAWOIR010000187.1:0-2992 GCA_046484545.1 Anaerolineales bacterium | reverse complement strand
TAACGCGGGATGATGTTGACAACCTCCCAGCCTTCCAACCCAACCTGCTCAAGTTCATCGATGCCGAAACCTTCGCCTAGCGGGTCTTCGAGCAAGATATCACCAGAGGCGACATAAACAACCTTGTAGGCAAAAACCTTTTTGTTTTGCTGTAGTCGCAGCCGGGCGTTCGCAATACGTTCCGAGCGTTTGGCCCTCCTGGTCATTTCCATCTGTTCAACCATGCGCCGCGCGATTGGCTTTTCTAAAATCTCCTCGGCCACCGATGCGATTTCGTCGTCATCGCTTTCGCGGGCAATCAGCAGGAATTCCAGGCCGCGCGAGTCGTTCAGTTTAAGCAGTCCCTCGGCGGCGTCGAGTTGGGTCATCCAATCGTCGCTTTCGTCCATTACTTCGTTCAGGCTTTCTCGGTCGCCGATGCGAATCAATTCGTCTATGGAAGATGTCATGGGGTCTCCTGTTAGGTGGGTGAAATTGCTTTATTTTACGACTCTTTACGAACTAAGCCCCCGCATTTTTGGGTATGAGCGCGCCGCAAACGCGCGCGCTCATACCCAAAATGCGGGCATCTCCACAGCAAATATCAGAGAGCCTATTTTACGCCATTTCAAAGATGGGACTGGTTAGAAGGCGGCTGGGGCGGTGCCCGCCGTGAGAGCAGGTACAATCCGAATGCGCTGACCAGGCCGATTGCCAGTCCGCCAATCCAGATATAGACCGGGCCGAAGTTGTCGTTCAACAATCCGCCCAGTACCGGGCCGACCATCTGACCAAAAGACCAGGTCAGGCCGTAGATGCTCATATAGCGTCCACGCATGTCGGCGGGGGCGATGTTGGCGACGTAGGTGCTGGAGGTGGGGACAATGATGAGTTCACCAACGGTCATAATCACCATCGCAAACCAGAATCCCCAAAAACCGGTTGCCAGCGCGACTAATCCATTGGCAATCGCATAAAAGAGCATTCCCAGTGACATCATGCGCCGGGTTTCGTAATGACGCGTACGGCGTGTGACAAATATCTGCAGGCTGACCACCAACAGCGCGTTGGTTGTGGGAATCCAGCCATACATGTTTTCAGGTACGCCGAAATTATCCTTGGCATAAATTGGCATCAATATCCACATCAAGACCGCCGTTACCCAACCAAACATCATCATGCCGATGACCGGAGTAAAAGCCTTATCCTTCAAGACCTTGTCATAACCACCCAGCCAACTGCTTGATTCTTGTCTGGTTTGCTGCGGGTTGGCTTGCAAGGTTTCGCGTCCAAAGAATGCCAGCAGCAGGCCATACAAAGCCATTCCGCTGGCGGCAGCATAAAAAGCCAATGTGTAGGAGGTGGCGGCCAGGAAACCGCCCACCGCCGGGCCAATGGCAATACCGAGATTGCTGGCCATCCGTACCAACGCATAGGCTTCGGGGCGGTCTTTGCTCGGAACCAGGTCGGCCAGCATGGCATCGGCCCCGACGCGGTAGAGCGGGTTGGAAAATCCGCGCGCGGCCATCAGGATTGCGAAGGTCAGGTAATTTTCAGCCCAAATCATCAACACGAACAGGGCGGCATCGGCAAACAGGCTGACAACCATGACACCTTTGCGCCCCAATCGGTCGGCAATACTCCCAGCCAGGAAGGTCGCCAGCACGCTGCAAACCGCATTGATGGTAATCAGGGTGCTGACAGCAGTGAGCGGCAGGTTGAGTTTGCCGTTGATATAAATCAACAGGAAAGGCCAAATCATGCTCGCCCCGCTGGTGCTGAGCAACAGCCCCCAAAACATCAGCCAGAACTGGCGTGGGAAACGCCCTTTAAATGAAGGGTTAGATAATTGTCGAAGCATCGGCGATATTTTATCAGGATATAGGGGAGAAATAAAAGGGCTCTTTGGGAGTTTCCGCGGTAAGTTCCCGCAATTTGGTATGCGCATGCGTAAGCACGCGCATACCAAATTGCGGCCTTCGTTACGGCAAATATCAGAACCAATGCAAAGGCTGTATTTCTTATGGTATCATGTCGACATTACAAAGGATTAACCATGGAAGACAAAATTACCATTATCGAAGGCCCCACCCCACACTTTGAACCCGTCCAGGATGGCTGGGCGCTCGGACTGAACGAAACCAGCAACTTTTCATTCACCGCCCTGACCCGCCTGCGCACTTTTAACGGTCCCTCGCTGGTCGAGCGCTGCTACCGCCGCTGGAACGAAAGACTGCCCATCAACCTGCATTATCGCAACGAAATCGGGCTGGAAGAATTTGCCCCCATCCTGGCGGCCCGCTCGGTCGCCACCGACGATGGCGATGTCCTGCTGCTATGGATTCACATCCAGCGCGATGATATGCAGTTGGAAATTAATGCGGACGATTCCGACGACGACGAACTCGACCTGCTCGAATGACCTTTCCTCCCCCCAACCTTTGATTCGGGATTCGCGCCAGACCTGGGCGTGAATCCCGAATTTCAAATCGAGGCAAACCCGATGGCTTTCCTGCGCTCCGACCTGAACAACGGCGTCCTGACCCTGACGATTGACCGCCCAAAAGCCAATGCCTTCAACCTGGAACTGATTGGTGCGCTGCAAAAAGCCTTCAAGCAAGCCGCCCGCGACGCGAAAACCCGCGTCATCGTGCTGACCGGCGCAGGGCGGGTCTTCGGCGCGGGCCAGGACATCGAGGAAATCCTTGCGGGCGGTGAAAACCTGTCGTACCTGAAGCATTTGCGCGAAACGTATAACCCCCTCGTGTTGCAAATCCGCCAAATCGAGAAGCCGGTCATCGCCGCGATTAACGGGCCGTGCCCCGGGGCTTCGCTGGGCATCGCCCTGGCCTGTGACCTGCGCATCGCCGCCGACAGCGCCCGTTTCGTGGTCGGGTTCAACGGCATCGGGCTGGTTCCCGACTCGGGGGTTTCGCTGCTGCTCCCGGCCCTGATTGGCCTGGGGCGCGCGCTGGAATTCACCTTCAGCAACCAGCCCATCAGCGCCAAAAAG
>JAWOIR010000128.1:0-11357 GCA_046484545.1 Anaerolineales bacterium | reverse complement strand
CAAATAAGAAAAAGAAGCCAATTCCAGAGAGAAGCAACAAAAACCCCACCGGGGTTACGCTGAATAATCCATAAGGCGCCAGGTCAGCGCTGCGAAGCAGGTCATTAATCAGAATCAGCGGGCCTGAGCCGACCATGCTCAATGTGCCTCCCAGTATGGCCGCAAATCCTATCGGCATAATCAAAGCCGATGCCGGGATTTTTTCCCGGCGTGAGATATTGAGAATACCCGGCAAAAAAAGCGCCGCCGCACCGATGTTCTGTATCAGCCCTGAGAGCATCCCCACCGATAAGGACATTACCCCAATCACGCTCGACTTTTTGGTGCCCACTTTTTCCAAGACTGCGCGTGAAAATCGATCCATGATCCCGGTTTTAGCGATGCCCTGTCCTAAAATCATGACGCCTATCATAGCGACCACGGCATTGCTTGAAAAACCGGAGAGCGTTTCTTGCGGGGTCAGCACGCCGGTCCATCCCAACGCCAGCATGCAGACAAGCGCAACGACGTCTATGCGGACGACCTCGAAAATGAGCGCAACCACAGTAACGATGAGGATAGCCAGAACAGTGATGATGGCTGAATCCATACTAAAAGTGCCTACTCTAAGCAAGATTGTCAGATAACAAGCATTTGTGAGGGGTATCCCATCTAAAATGCAGTACCAACGATTTCCATTCCGACATATTTTTCAATGGTTGCATGCGATGTTTATTGAATGTGGGTGTGTTTGATTTGAGTTGAAAAATTGTCAGACAGCGAACGGTAATGTTTCAAAAAAAACAGCCTGAATTTTTCAAAGGCTGTGCCTTTATGGTACAACGAATGCTTTTCCGCCAAATCCACCGGTAGGGGAGTTTTTGTCTCCCCCATTTGGGGGATAAGCGGAGCCTGCCAATCCAGCCCGCCTGGAAAGAACGAAACTGACGAAAGAAAAGCCAGCACTCAAATAGCGTTGACCGGTTTATATATGCGCGCTTTGTAATCTTAGAATTCTCTTAGGTGAAAATGACAGAAGTGCAAACAAGAAAGCACCATAATCGGAGTATTATTATATGAATTATAGATAGCGCCCGGTTAATGACCGGAATGAGGAATATGAAAAAAACTAAAAACACAATCATGGCTTTCATCAAAAAACACCGCTGGAGCCAAGTGAGCTTGGCAATCGTGCTGGTCAGCCTGGTGGTCGCCGGTATATTGATTTTTCAATCACGAACGCGTCAGGAACCGTTACCCTTGAGCAGCCTCGCCGAGGCCATCTCTGCCGGGCAAGTACTCAGGATTGAAGATACCCTGAAAAGCGGGACGTTGACCGTCTATTACAAAGATGGGGCGCAGCGTCTGGCGCAACGCGATCAGACAGCGCCTTTGCTTGAACAAATGCATTATCTCGGCGTGAGCAGCATTCAGCTGGCCCAACTTGAATATGAGATTGTCCAACCGTCGCCGTTAACTGGCGAAAACATCTCCAGCACGCTCATGGTCCTCGTCTTTCTCGGGCTGGGAGGCTTCGTAATTATGCGCATCGCTGGGGGTGGTTTGCTCACTGCCCGCAAGAAATATGCACAAGGCGTTGTCCCGAACACCACCTTCGCAGATGTGGCTGGCGTGGAAGAATGTCGCGAGGAATTGAGCGATATCGTTGCCTTCCTGAAAGACAACGCTCTCTACCAGCGCATGGGCGCGAGCATGCCGCGCGGCGTGCTGCTGGTTGGCGAACCCGGCACAGGCAAGACACTGCTCGCCAGAGCCATCGCTGGAGAAGCGGGCGTACCCTTCTTTACTACCTCCGGTTCCGAGTTCGTGGAAATGTACGTGGGCGTGGGAGCCAGCCGAGTCCGCTCACTTTTCAAGCAGGCACGCGCAAAGGCCCCCTGTATCATCTTCATCGATGAGATTGACGCGGTTGGACGCAAGCGTCACTCTGGCGCCGGAGGCGGCGAGATGGAACAGGATCAGACCCTGAACCAAATGCTGGTCGAGATGGATGGTTTCACCCCGTCCGAAGGCGTGGTGGTGCTGGCCGCGACCAACCGCCTGGATGTGCTTGACCCGGCCCTCACCCGCCCTGGTCGCTTTGACCGGCATGTGAACGTACCGCGCCCAGACATCAAGGGACGGCTGGCCATCCTGGATGTACATATTAAAGGCCGACGGCTGGCCCCCGACGTAAATCTGCTGGATGTTGCTAAATCAACGCCGGGATTGGTGGGCGCAGACCTTGCCAATATCGTTAATGAAGCGGCCATCCTCGCTGTGCGTGACGGTCACGATGAAATCACTGTGCAGGATTTTCAGGAAGCCGTGGAAAAGAACCTGACCGGTGGCACCCAGCAGAAAAGCCGGGTGATGAATGAAAACGAGCGCCGCACGATTGCCTATCATGAAGCCGGTCACGCAGCAGTAATGCATCTGACCCCGCACTCCGACCCGGTTTACAAAATCACCATCATCCCGCGCGGAAAGATGGGCGGGTTCACCATGGCGCTCCCCGAAGAGGATATGCTACTCATGTCCCGCAACCAGATTCTGGCACGTATCACCGGTCTGATGGGTGGGCGCGTGGCCGAGGAAATTTTTTGCGACGACATCACCAGCGGCGCGGCCAACGATTTGCAGGTTGCCACGCAGTTGGCCGAGGAAATGGTCATGCGCCTCGGGATGAGTGTCACTGGCTTGCGGGTATTCAACCGCCCTGAAGGCTACGAGGCGCTTACAGCGCCGCGTGCCGGTCAACAAACCTTCGAGGCGATTGACCAGGCCATCAAACAAATTCTGGACGAGTGTTATAGCGAAGCCAAACGCATCATTGCCGAAAACCGGGAGGCAGTCGAACGCGTGACACAATGCCTGCTCCAGCAAGAAACCATAACGCGAGAAGAATTCGGCGCACTGATGTAGAATCAACGGCATCGTTGATGCACGTGAATAGTATTTATAAAAAAACAGCCCGGCTTGTTTGCGATAACCTGTATGTTGTCGCAAACAGCCGGGCTGTTCGGTAGCTGTTGGAAGAAACGGTTAGATCGCGCGTCTCCCGGTGAATAGCCTGACAATCGCCAGCAAGACGACCGACCCAAGCAGCGTGACCAACAAGGTCGGGATGGTGATGGCATCATTGATTGTTCCGACACCCAACAGGGGGCTGATGAAGTAACCGGCCAGGAATGCGCCAATGACGCCAACGACGATATCGAGTACCCAGCCCTGTTGTGAATCTGTGCGCATGATGCGACTGGCAATATAGCCAACGATCGCTCCAGCAATGAGATAGATGATTAGGTTCATATTCTGTTTTCCTTTTTGAGTGTTTCAAATTCACGGTTGCCCGTGATTGATTGTTAATCCATTCCCATCCTGAAGGGGTAGGGGATGGCGATAACATTCGTACGCAGATGGTCAATTCATCATACACTAGTTACTCCCTGGTTGCATCCACCAACCGGGGAGTATTATCCTCCGCCGCTTGGGGGAGAAACAAACTGTAAAAACAACGAGCGAAACATCGATCACGGCTGGACGTTCATGGCGTCAGCCAGAATTCCCCCGATAATCAGCCCAGCTTGATAAATGCGGCTTTAACTTCTTCGACAGTCACAAGACGGCTGCCATCGATATATTCAAGTTGGCCGCTTTTTGTTTTTTACGGCGACATCCGCACCCTGGCCGACTTGCTGGGTCACAATGACTTGAAGATGACCATGCGCTATACCGCCTCGACCAAGGCAGATAAGGCGGCCCAGATGGCCGGGATGGGTTGAAAACCGGCTGATAATCATTATCGGTTTGTAGCCGATTCTGTAAATAGGATAACAACCTGAAATTGGCCGCCTGCCGCTCTTTCACCTGGTGAACGTCACCAGGTTTAGTTTCGGCCCCATAATCTGCCATGCTCTCAGACTTCCGAACAAACCTAATCGTCTCCCCCAAGTGGCGGAGACAAATCTACCCCGGTCGATGGATGTGAACGGGGGTGTTTTGTTATAAGATGAATTCATGGCTGGCAATCCGGCCTGAACTGACCGGTTTCGCAGTCTTGAAATCCGGATATTTATGATGGAAATGAAAAAACGGAAATCCCCTTAAACAGGCCCTTTGGGAATTCCCGTGATAAGTCCCCGTATTTTGGGGTATACGCGTGTTTGCGGCACGCGCATACCCCAAAATACGGCCTTCTTTACGGCAAATATCAGAGAATCACAATAAATTCAATGAAGTTAGATAAAAAATGGAGGAGTAACCGATGAAAAGATTAACGCTAGAGCAACTCAAGGAATTGGCGCAGCAAACGTCAAGCCCAAGCATATCCATTTTTCTACCAACACATCGCGCTGGTCAGGATGCCCAGCAAGACCCCATCCGCTTCAAAAATCTTCTGCGAGAGGCGGAAAAGCAGTTTTTGGACAACGGAACGGGACCTCGCGAAGTGAGCGCGTTACTACAACCTGCTCAGGCATTACAGGATGACTCCAATTTTTGGAATCATCAGCGCGATGGTTTGGCTGTATTTTTGGCAGAGGATGATTTTCATACTTATCACCTTCCGTTTCCCGTCGAGGAACTGCTCATCATCTCTCAAGCCTATTACGTTAAACCTGTTTTGCCACTCTTTATGAATAATGGACATTATTTCATTCTTGCTATCAGCCAGAATGAAATTCGCCTGTTTGAAGGGACCCAGCATTCTGTGGGTCAAATTGACCTGCCGGAAGGGACACCTGAAAGCCTGGAAGAAGCCCTGGGGCAGGATGACCAACAAAGACAGTTGCAGATGCACACAGTACAAAGTGGGGGAGGGCATGGTATGTATCATGGACAAGGCTCCGGCAAAGATGAACAGAAGGTCTGGATTGAGCAGTATTTCAATCTGGTGGATAAAGGCCTCAAGGAAATCTTTCGTGAGCAACAAGCCCCCCTCATCCTGGCAGGTGTCGATTATCTGCTGCCGATTTATCGCAAGGCCAGCAAATATGCCCACATTATGGAAGAAGGCATCATCGGAACTCCTGAGCATTCGCGGCCTGAAGAACTACAGGAACAGGCCTGGCCGATCGTCGAAACATACTTCCGCCAGGAAATGGAAAACGTTATGGAGCAATATCAGCAAATTGCTGGCACAGATAAAGCAACAGACAACCTTGATGAGATTTTCGCAGCCGCCTTTAATGGGCGTGTTGACAAACTTCTCTTATCCGTAGAGACTCCGGTTTGGGGAGCGTTTGATGATGAAACTGGGATGGTTACTCATCGTTCGGATGTACAGAGCGAAGAAAATAACCTCGCGCTCATCGACTTCGCGGCAATGAAGGTCCTTCAAAATGGTGGAAGCATTTACGCACTTTCCCAGGCTGAAATGCCAACGGATTCACCCATCGCTGCCGTTTTCCGCTATTAGTGTTGGCAATCTGGTTGAAAGAAGAGAAATCAAAGGAGATAAAAATGGACAGAGCAACTTTTCCGATTGAGTTTAATAATGAAATTGATGAGATAAAGAAAAGCGAGAATCAATTTTACGACCTGGCCGCGGACCGGCTTAGCAAACTGGCAGAACGTCACAATGATATCTCTGGCGCAATGGTTAACTTTAAGTTGCCTGCCAAAGAACGTCAGACAGCATACATTTACGAAATCACAATTGTTCTCTATATGGGTTCAGACCACATCGCGGCTACCGAAAAAGGGGAGAATTTCGAATCTACCCTAAACGGCGCTTTGAGTGCTGTTGAACACCAGGTTCGTGAAGGTCGTAAACAACAGCGAAACTACTGAAAAAACATTCAGGGCTTTTTCGCCGCTTTTGCAAAATTCATCCCAGATATGGCAAGTATTACGGCAAGTATCAATGAACCTCCCGTGAGACTGGCGTAACAATTCATCAATGTGCTATGATTAGTATTACAGCGCAAGGTTGCATTGCTACTGCGTATTCACTTCCAGAGATAATCGAAAAATGGTTGTGCGCAGGGCGTGTGCCCCCGCGCACAACCATTTTTCGGGATTTTTCTGGAACTTTGCGCTGTAATATTCGTTGGCGGGCCACAAATCCCAAGTAACCCTGGCACGCAAATCATCACCCCATTTAGAGGAGTAATTTTGCCATACCTGGAATTATTAAAAAACCACATTGATATTACCCAAATCCCTTTCAGCGACAGGGGCTCACGCTTGCTGATATTTAAATATATCAAAAAGAGCCGGCTCTACGTCAAGCTGGCTGAACGCCTGACCGGTCTCGAACCCGGGATTGAAGCCTACCTGCGCCGCCCAGCCTTTATCACCGACATATGCCTGCTTGATGAACACGGTTCCGAACTGGATTTCGAGTTAACCACCTCACCCTCCCAGCTGACCTTCAACACCCGCCTTGGGGAGTTTGCGCTGGTCTTTCAAGACCGGCGCACCCTGTCTTGGAAGACCCCGCGCAATGCCACCGCCGGATTGAGTTTCCATGTCTCCCCTCAATATTGGAAAAAGACCGAGGTCGGCGGCACATTCAAGGCCGTGCGAAATGTTACCTATCATACCAACGCTGAGATCAAGCACAATAAGATTACGCCTCGGCAGGGTGGGTACACAGTCGAATTGATTGTGGAAGGTCAACAGGATGCGACCATTATGGTCACAATTTATCCGGAGCATGGTCAAGCGACCGAGTTCCAACCTTTTTCCCAGTCCAGCGCAGCAGCCGAGGCACGCTGGGGCGAGTGGTTCGATCGCATCCCGCCGGTCGCAGAACGGTATCAGAAAACGTATGTGCATGCCTGGTGGCTGATGGCCAACAACCTGATTAGTCCACAGGGAAATGTCGCTTTCGAATCGATGTTGCCCTCCAAACTATCCTACGTTGGTTTGTGGCTCTGGGACAATGCCATGCACGCCCTGGCCTTTCGGCATGTGGACGCGACCCTGGCGCGCAACCAGATTCGCGGCATGTTGATACACCAACTCTCAAACGGGATGCTGCCCGACGCGGTCTACGATGAAGGCATTGTCTCAAGCATTGACCATCCCATCGTTGGCGATGTCACCAAACCGCCCATCCTGGCCTGGGCAGCGCTCAAACTCCACGAAAGCGACCCCGACCTCGAATTTTTAAGGGAAATCTACATGCCACTGGTCCGCGTCAACAGCTGGTGGCTGCACATGAACGACGATGATGGTGACGGACTGGCGCAGTATAACCACCCCTATTCCTCCGGCCTGGATGACAGTCCGCTCTGGGACCAGGGGATGCCAGTTGAGTCGCCAGACCTCAATACTTACCTGTGCGTTCAAATGGGTTCGCTGGCCATGATTGCGGAACTGCTGGGGATGCACAACGAAAGCGAGATGTGGCGCAAACGAGCCGCAGCCATCGTCAAGCGGATGATCAAGGATTTCTGGGACGAGGATGCCGGTTTATTCTGGACACTGTACGATGAGAAACCCGTCCGGGTCGTGACGCCTTTCAGCCTGTTCCCATTATGGACGGGACAACTTCCGGCTGACATTCGTGCCAGCCTGCTCACCCACCTGACCAACCCCGAAGAGTTTTGGGGCGAGTACGTCATCCCAACTGTGGCCCGCAACGATCCGCATTACGATCCAGATACGATGTGGCGCGGCCCGGTTTGGGCCAATATCAATTATTTTTTCGTGGAAGCCTTACAACAAATCAGGGAAGAGAAGTTGGCCGCCACTCTCTGCCGGAAAACCCTGGAACTGATTATGCGACACGATATGATTGCCGAGTACTACAACTCAAAAACCGGGGCCATCCCCAAGAAAGCCGCCCTGGCTTTTGGCTGGACGGCAGCGGTCTTTATCGACCTGGCGATTCGCGACACCCGCAAAACAGGCTCGGCCCCCGGCTGGGAGATAGAGGATTAATCCATGAGTCTCAATTTGAATGGCGGCATTTCAGACCAAGATTTCAGCTATTTTATCGATCAGCTCATCTCGAAAAGGCGTCTTATCATTGCGTCGAACCGCGGACCGGTCACAATTCAAAGGAGCGAATCTGGCGAATTAACCTTCCAGCGTGGCAGTGGCGGATTGGTGACAGCTTTGACTGGCGTGGCCCGATACGCCGAAACCCGCTGGATTGCCTGCGCCCAATCAGAAGAAGACAAGCTCTGGAGCGAGGGTCTGGTCTCTTTAGGTGAAGATGCTGACAATGTCTGGATTCAATTCCTTACTCCAGATGAAACGGCTTACGATGGCTATTACAAAGTGATTGCCAATCCGCTGCTCTGGTTCCTGCAGCATTCCATGTGGAATATTTATCGTGAACCCATCATCGATGCCTCCGTTTGGCGGGCTTGGGAAAATGGTTATACAACCGTCAACAAGCTTTTTGCAAAAACGATCGCCGAACAAATCCAGGATTCGTCACGCCCCTCGCTGGTTATGCTGCAAGATTATCACCTGTATATGGCAGCCAGCTTTATACGCTATGGCTTCCGTCCAAGCGCCAAATACACCCTGACCCACTTCATCCACATCCCCTGGCCCGGGTCTGAAGATTGGGGTCTCCTGCCAGCGAAAATGCGCCTTGGAATTTTGGAAGGCCTCTGCGCCGTAGATTTGCTCGGCTTCCAGACCCGCGAGGATAGCCTGAACTTTATCCGCACCTGCGAATCGCACTTACCCGGCGCGCATGTCAATTTCAAAGATGGCCGGGTCTGGTACCGGGATCACGCCACCCACGTGCGCGATTTTCCCATCTCGATCGATGTGAATGGTCTCCGCCAATTGGCCAAATCGGATGATGTCGAAACCCAGCGCAATCAACTGCTGGAATATTATGGCTCACAAAAAATTATCCTGCGCATTGACCGCATCGAACCGAGCAAAAACATTGTGCGCGGATTCAAGGCCTTCGATGAAATGCTTGATCTGCATCCTGAACATCGCCGCCAGGTGAAATTCCTGGCTTTCCTGGTGCCGTCACGGCTCGATGTGGAAGAATATCGGACTTATCTGGATGAGTTGATGGGGATCGCGGGCCAGGTGAATGCCAAACATGGCGATAGCGAATGGGAACCAATTCGCATTTTGGTTGGCGAAAGTTATACGCGCGCGGTGGCAGCCCTGCAGCTGTATAACGTTTTGCTGGTCAATTCGATTGCCGATGGGATGAACCTGGTGGCCAAAGAAGGCCCGATTGTCAACCGCTGTAACGGCGTCCTGGTTCTTTCCGAGCGCACGGGAGCGCATCAACAATTGCAATCGGGCGCGCTGGTCATTTCTCCGCTGGATGTTTACGGCACGGCCGAGGCGCTGCATCAAGCACTGACGATGCCAGAAGAAGAACGTCAGCAGCGCAGCGAACGCTTGCGCCACCTGATAGAACAGGAAGATATCGTCGACTGGCTGCGCCAGCAACTGAAGGCTATTTTGACTTTGGAGTTGTGAAAATGATGAAAACGAAAAAGATTGCCATCTTGCATTACTCTGCGCCACCGATTGTTGGTGGGGTGGAAAGCGTTATCCTGGCGCATGTCCGCTTATTGACCGCAGCCGGTTATCAAATTACGGTTGTCGTTGGAGATGGTGACGAAGCTGCTCTTCCTCGGGGGGCGAAGTTGGTCAAAATCCCCGAAATAAGCACCCGCCATCCAGAGATTGTACAGGCTAGCCGCGAACTGGAACAGGGGCAGGTTCCCGCTAATTTTGGCGAACTGGTCACGCGCATCGAAGCCCGCCTCGAGCCAGTTTTCCAAGGTGTTGAGCATGTTATGATTCATAATGTTTTTACCAAACATTTCAACCTGCCGCTCACAGCGGCCCTCAGCCACCTGCTCGATCAAGGTCGCTTACCCGGCGGCATTGCCTGGTGCCATGACTTCACCTGGACCAGCGCGAACTCACGCTCGAAGGTTTTCCCCGGCTACCCATGGGACCTACTACGAAAACCGCACCCGGACCTTCGATATGTCACCATTTCAAAGTTCCGGCAGCGCGAACTGGCCGAGTTATTCAACTGCCCCGCAGACAATCTTGAAGTGATTTATAACGGGGTTAATCCAGAAGAACTGCTCGGCCTTTCAGAATCCGGTCTGGCGCTGATCGAGCGTTTGGGTCTCTGGTCAGCCGACTTGATTTTATTGATGCCGGTCCGTGTGACGCAGGCCAAGAATATCGAACTGGCCATCCACCTGGCAGCCGCCTTGAAAGAACGTGGCCTCCAACCCAAAATCATCTTAACCGGCCCACCCGACCCGCACGATCCCGATAACCTGGCCTATTTCCAGAGCCTGCTGGCCCTACGCCAGGAATTAAACGTCGAAAAGGAAATGTGCTTTGTCTACACATCTGGCCCGGAGGCTGGTCAGCCATACATTGTCCAGATGCAGTTGGTTGGAGATTTGTTCCGGGTGAGCGATGCTCTGTTCATGCCCAGCCATCGTGAAGGCTTTGGGATGCCCATTGTGGAAGCTGGCCTGGCTGGACTGTCCGTGTTTTGCAGCGCAATCCCGGCAGCCGAGGAACTCGGCGGTAATGAGGTGACTATCTTCGAAGCGAAGGCCGATCCCCACGATGTCGCAGCGCTGATTCTGAACCGGATGGAGAAGAATGCCAGTTGGAAGTTACGGCGGCGCGTGCGCCAGAGTCTGACCTGGCAGGGCCTTTTCCAACAAAAGATCCTACCCTTGTTAGAGAAAGGTAAATCTTGAAGATTTCAAACCCCGAAGAGTTGATCGGTCAGGTGCTGGGTAAACAGCATCTCTGGTTATTCCTGGATTACGATGGCACACTGGCCGATTTTGCCCCAACCCCTGAGACGATAAACCCCAACCCACAAATTAACGCTTTACTCACCCGCCTGGTCTCGAAGCCAGATGTCCGCGTGACGATCATCAGTGGACGCCGCCTGCGCGATGTTCAGATGCTCATCCCAATTCCGGGGCTTTACCTCGCCGGGACCTATGGCATCGAACTCTTGACTCCTGAAGGAGATTTGATTCAACGCGTCAAACTCGAGACAATTCGTCCTTTTTTAGAGATGGTTAAGCCCAGGTGGGCTGAAATTATCCAGGGCGAAACCGGCTTCTATCTCGAGGATAAAGATTGGGCTCTGGCTTTGCACGCCAAATTTAGCGAGGATTCCGCTGCAAAAAGGATCCTGGCCCTGGCGCGGGAAATAGTCAAGCAGGAATTGGCCGAAGAACAATTCCGCATCCTGGGTGGCCACAAGTTTTTGGAAATCGCCCCCCGACTCGCGCATAAAGGCAAATCCGTCTCGTACCTGTTAAACCATTATCCCCTGCCCAAAGCCCAACTGGTTTACATTGGCGACGATGACAAAGATGAAGAGGCTTTTGATGTAATTCAGGCCCATCAGGGCTTAGCGATCAAGGTGGTGAATGAAA
>JAWOIR010000122.1:0-20751 GCA_046484545.1 Anaerolineales bacterium | reverse complement strand
CCAAGAAAGAAGACGTTGAGCGCGGTCAAGTGCTCTGCAAGCCGGGCTCTATCACGCCGCACACCAACTTCGAAGGTCAGGTGTACGTCTTGAAGAAAGAAGAAGGCGGCCGTCACAAGGCATTCTTCTCTGGCTACCGCCCGCAGTTCTACATCCGCACGATGGATGTGACCGGCAACATCACCCTGCCCGAGGGCGTTGAGATGGTCATGCCGGGTGACAACGTCAACCTGACAGTGGAACTGATTATCCCGGTTGCGCTGGAACAAGGCTCCAAATTCGCCATCCGCGAAGGCGGCCTGACCGTCGGCGCCGGTGTCATCACCAAGATTCTTGAATAACCCTGAAAGTTGGTAAGTTAGCATGGCATCTAAAAAGAAAGACGTTCGCCCGGTCATTACGCTTCAGTGCAACGATTGCAAAGAGCGCAATTACACCACTGAGAAAAACCGCCGCAATGACCCCCAGCGCATGGAATTTAGCAAGTACTGTCCGCGTTGCCGCAAGCACACCGGACACCGTGAGACCAAGTAAGCAGCACGCAGGGGCGACCGAGGTCGCCCCTTTCTCCCTAGGCCAGTAGCTCAACTGGTAGAGCACTCGTCTCCAAAACGAGTGGTTGTGGGTTCAATTCCTGCCTGGCCTGCCTGGTTTTCTTGCGCCGTCCTCCCTGGTGAGTTGAGAGGCGGCGTTTTCACCGTAAAACAAAGGAGTTTACCTTGGCTGAAAAAGACAAAAAGGTTGCGAAACGTTCAAACCCTCTCATTCGCTTTTACCGCGAAACAGCGGGTGAACTACGCAAGGTAAGCTGGCCCACCGGCCCTGAAGCGCGTCATTTGACAAAAATTGTGCTGATTGTCCTGGTCATCATGGCAATTTTCCTGGGCAGTATTGACGGTATCGGCGCCTGGCTGATTGGTCTGGTACTGGGCGCTTAATTACAGAGAAAAGAGTTAACAATGAGTGCGCAAGACCTTGAACAGTTGGAACCCGTCAACGACAACGAAGACGCCCCTGTCTCGGAAGAGGAAACTTTACCTTCCGGGTCTTCAAACGCACCTGAAGAAGCCGCTGATGATAGAGCCTGGTATGTAATTCATTGCTATTCAGGGTATGAAAACAAAGTTCGGCACAATCTGGAACAGCGTGTCGAAACGATGGGCATGAAAGACAAGATTTTTGATGTCGTCATCCCCACCCAGGAAGAAATCGAAGTCCGCGAAGGAAAACGCCGCACCGTTGAACGACACATTTTCCCCGGTTATGTACTGGTTAACATGGTGCTGACCGAAGAATCATGGTTTGTCGTTCGCAACACCCCCGGCGTCACCGGCTTTGTCGGCATGGGCAACGACCCGACCCCCCTGCGCCAGGAAGAAGTCAACCAGATTATCAAGCGCATGGAAGCCGAAGCGCCCACCGTCAAGGTGACTTACAAAACCGGTGAGCGGGTTCGTATTATTGATGGCCCCTTCAACGATTTTCGCGGCATTGTCTCCGATATTGATATGGAGCGCGCCAAGGTTCGCGTCAGGGTCTCATTCTTCGGACGAGAAACCCCGGTCGAACTGGATTTCTTGCAGGTCGAAAAAGCGTAAGCCGCGCTATTTTATCAATAGCGCGTTAAAGAAGTGGGAGGGTGTCCCCAAAATCACCCGCAAAAACCACAAGGAGTAAAAATGGCAAAGAAAATTAAAGCAATCGTACGTCTTCAACTCGAAGCCGGAAAGGCCTCCCCGGCCCCGCCGGTCGGTCCGGCTCTGGCGGGTCATGGCCTGAACATTATGGCCTTCTGCAAAGAGTACAACGCGCGAACCTCCAACCGCCCCGGCGAAATTCTTCCCGCGGAAATCAGCGTGTACACCGACGGCTCTTTCACGTTTGTTCTGAAGACCTCCCCTGCCCCGGTCTTAATTCGCAAGGCCGTTGGCATCGACAAAGGCTCTGGCGTACCGAATAAGGAAAAAGTCGGCAAGATTACGCGCGCCCAGATAAAACAAATTGCAGAAACCAAAATGAAAGACTTGAACGCCATTGATATTGATGGCGCGATGAAACAAATCGAAGGCACTGCCCGCTCAATGGGCGTGACTGTTGTAGACTAAGACTGCTGGGAGGGTCGCATCAGGCGGCCCGCTTGCACCACGGAGGCATATCATGGCAAAACACGGAAAAAAATACCTGGCCGCTGCGGCCAAAATTGACAGGGATAAACTCTACACCCCGGGCGAAGCCCTTTCACTGGTAAAAGAAACTTCTTTCACAAAATTTGATGGGACGGTTGAAGTCCACATCCGCACTTCGCTCGACCCGCGCCAGGCTGACCAACAAGTGCGCGACGTTGTGCTATTGCCGCACGGCTTGGGCAAGACGGTGCGCGTCCTGGTCTTCGCTGAAGGCGAAGGCGCGACCATCGCTCGCAACGCTGGAGCCGATACCGTCGTCGATGACGATGAGACCTTCAGCAAAATTCAGGCCGGTTGGTCGGAGTTCGATGTCGCCATCTCGACCCCCGACCTGATGGGCAAAGTTGGCCGCCTGGGTCGCGTGCTGGGCCCGCGCGGCTTGATGCCCAATCCCAAGGCCGGCACGGTTGTCACCGCCGATAACCTGCCTCGTGCCATTGAAGAGGCCAAGGCGGGTCGTGTTGAATTCCGTCTGGACAAGACCGCCAATATGCACGTCGAGGTTGGCAAAGTCAGTTTCGAGGAAGATAAACTATTCGCCAATCTGGCCGCCCTGATGGATGCCGTTAAAAAGGCGCGTCCATCTGGCGCCAAAGGCTCCTACATCAAAACCATTACCCTGGCTTCAAGCATGGGGCCTGGCGTAAGGGTTGACCCCAACCTGGCACAATCCATGGAGGTTTCCGGGTAAATTTCTACCCGTTTACCGCTCTGACAAACTACTTCGCCAATGACGACAGGCGTCCGCACAAGGGCTTAATCTCCTGTCCAGGTGATTACTGGAGAATCTCCCATCCCATCCGGGATGTTTCCCTCACGGGAAAAGTCTTTGCCTGGCGTTTGTCAGGCAAAGATTCTTTAAGAAAGGAGGAAAAATTCTTTGGCTATTTCACGACAGAAAAAAGACCAGGTACTTGCACAGTACCAGGCATGGTTTGACAGCAGTCAGGCCGTAGTGTTGGTGGAGTATACCGGTGTCACCGTTAAGCAACTTGACGCCATTCGCGCAAAAATCCGCGAAAGCGGAGGTGAATTCCACATCGTCAAAAACACACTTGTCCGCAAGGCCTTTGAAGAACAAGGCTTGCAAGTCCCCCCCGAAATGCTCGTCAACAGCACCGCAATGACCTTCGCGTTCAGCGATGCCGCCGCAACAGCAAAAGCGCTGACTGAAGCAGCAAAAGGCATCGAAGCCGTCAAACTAAAGGGCGGATTGCTCGACAAGCAAGTCCTTAGCGCCGAGCAGGTCAAGGCCCTGGCGTCATTGCCGCCGCTGCCCGCTGTCCGCTCCCAATTGTTGGGTGTCTTGCAGGCTCCGGCAGGCAAACTGGTTCGCACCATCGCCGAACCCGCCCGCTCACTGGCCGCTGTATTCCAGGCCTATGCCGATAAAGCCCAGGCCGCCGCGTAACCGGATTACGCATCGTTCATCGTTTCTAATTTCAAATCAACTTTCAAATTTCTCTACCTAACCAAGGAGTTAAATACACAATGGCTGCAAATCTCGAAAAACTGGCTGAAGAACTGAGCAAATTGTCTGTTCTTGAAGCCGCTGACCTGGTCAAATTACTCGAAGAAAAGTGGGGCGTTTCTGCCGCCGCTCCCGTCGCTGCGGTTGCCGCTGCTGGCCCGGCTGCCTCTGCTGAGCCCGTTGAAGAAAAGACCGAATTCGACGTCATCATCAAAGACGCCGGTCCCAAGAAAATTGAGACCATCAAGGTCATTCGCCAACTCACCAGCCTGGGCCTGGGCGACGCCAAGACCATGGCCGAGACCGCCGGTGGCAAGGTTCTGGCCGGTGTTGGCAAAGACGCCGCGATGGACGCTAAGAAGAAACTCGAAGAAGCCGGCGCCGTCGTCGAAGTTGCCTAGTTCAATGCTTGAAACAAAAAAGACGCTCTTTGAAGGGCGTCTTTTTTGTTTATGACTCAAAAGGGCAAACTACATGGTTGTGGCTGCCACCTTGCGAATGACCATCACAACCTTGCCCCTGATTTCCAACTTCTCGCGTTTATCCACACGGATGGGTTCCATCGTCGGGTTGGCCGGTTGCAGACGATAACCGTCTTTTTCCTTGTAGAAAAACTTGAGCGTGGTTTCATCGCGCTCCGGCAGCCAGATGGCAACCATATCGCCGTTTTTCGCTTCCGCATTGCTGCCAACCCGGCGCATGATGACAATATCACCGTCATTGACCATCGCATCAATCATCGAGTCTCCCTGAACTTCAAGGGCAAACAACTCGTCGGTTTTCGTCCGGGCAGGCAAGAGCGAGCGCGCAATTTCGACTGTATCCTCCGGGTTGTAATAACTAAAGTCGGATGCCGGCACAGGCGCGGGGGCGCTGGCAACGATGCGCCCAGCAACCGGAACTTTGAGCAAATCCGCCGCCATATTGACTGTCTGCAAGGCCGCAGCGCGGGCGCTATCTCCCAGGCGATGGGCAATTTCACTGAGTCTCTCCGGCACAACCCGGACACCACGTGAAATTCGCCGATCACGCTCGATATAGCCCCATTTTTCCAGTTGCTCAAGATAATAATTCACCACCGACGTGGAGGTGATACCCGTTTCCTCGCCAATTTCACGAATCGAAGGCGGGTAACCCTTATCCTGATGTTCACCTAAAAAATTCAGGATTTTTATATGGCGGTCACTCAAACCTTTGCTTTTTCTTACCATCATCATGGTCTTCTCCTTGTTGAGCGCATAAACTGCTCATACGTTCTATAAAATCATACACGAACATTCGTTCCATGTCAAGACCCAATTTTTGCATTTCAAGGCCAAAGAGCCATTCGATATTTGCCGGTGCTCTTTGGGAATTCCCGCGATAAGTCCCCGCAGAGACGGGTATAATTGCAACATGATAGAATTAACCATTCCAGGACGAGGTGATATTCAAATCAGGCACCTTGTCATGGATGTGAACGGCACACTGGCCGTAGATGGAATCCTGGCAGAGGGAATATCCAGACAAATCACAACCCTGCGCGACCGGGTGGAAATCCACCTGCTGACCGCCGACACACACGGCAAACAAAAAATCATTGACCAGGCCCTCAACCTTCAAGCGATACGCATCCAGCCCGGAGATGAAGCCGCCCAAAAAGCGGATTATGTCCGCAAACTCGGCAGCCAGCGTGTAGTCGCCATCGGTCAAGGCGCAAACGACAGCCTGATGCTCAAGGAAGCCGCCATCGGCATTTGCGTCATGTCTGCCGAAGGGCTGAGCGCCGAAACCCTGTTTACAGCAGACCTGCTCATGCCAAACATCAGCGCCGCCCTGGAATTGTTTGAAAAACCCCTCCGCTTGATAGCGAGTCTCCGAAAATGAATCTTCCAAACGAAGACGCCGAAAAAGAACCACAAAACCAGCAACCCGACAACCTGCCGCAGGAATCCGCCGCAGGTGATTCTGCCATCCCTGAAAACAACCCGTCAGACGAACAAGACTTCCTTGAAGAACCCTTGTCCGAAAAATTGGATACCCCTCTCGAAGAACTCGCCGAAGACTTCAACGACCAGGACAGCCTCGAACCTGAATTCGACTTCTCCGCCCTGGAAGCCAACGCCCTCAATAACATCGAAGAACTCGGCTTCGCTCCCTTGCCCGAAATCGAAAGACCGGCAGCCTCCGCCCGCAAGAGACGCGCGCGCCAGCCGCTGATTTCCCGGTTCAGCGACGAAGAAGCCTCCGCCCGCCTCGAAAGCATGGCCCAGCGTGCCGTGCCAACCTTCGACTACTTCATCTTCGCAGTGGTGGCAGGCTCGCTCCTCGGAATCGGCTACCTGCTCAACGCGCCCGCCATTCTGCTCCTGGCGCTGGTGCTGGCCCCCTTCCCGGCCCCCTGGGTTGGCATCTCCCTGGCTGCCGCAACCGGCGAATCGCGATTCTTCCGCCAAACGCTGGGTGGGTTTTTCACCGCCATCCTGGTCGTCTTCACCACCGGGGCGCTTGCCGGGCTAACCTCGCGCATCTTTATGCCACTCCTGCTCGACCAGGCCTACCTGCATGCCCGCCTGTGGTGGACCAGCCTGCTCCTCGTCGCGTTGGGGGCAATTGCCGTCATCCTGCTCTTCAGCCAGAAAGAAGAAAAACCGGTACTTGCCGGTCTCATTCTCAACTTCGGACTGCTCCTGCCCATCAGCGCCGCCGGTTTTGGGCTTGGGAACGGCGCACCCGGCTTGTGGCCGCAGGGTCTGGCCGTCTTCCTGGTTCACTTTGCGCTCGCCATCATCCTGGGGTTATCCATCTTCTATTACATGGGATTCCGCCCGCTCGAATCCATCGGCTACGCCTGGGGCGCAGGAGTTGTCATCGTCAGCCTGATGGTGGTACTCGGATTCGCCGGATTCGGGACGCTGATACCCGTCCCCCAACCGGCTGTGCCTGAACCAAGCCCGACTGCCACCGAAATCCCCGCGCTCGTCGCCACCCCCAGCCTGCCTACCGTTTCCCCGGCGACCAGCACGCCCACAATAGAACCGCCAACCATTACCCCGCAGCCGACCGAAACAGCCCAGCCCAGCCCCACCCCGGTCATTATTCCCACCACCGCCTACGGACGCATCCGCGCAGGAGCAGGCGGCGACGGGGCCACTGTTCGCATAAGCCCAGGCGGGACAGCAATCACCACCATCCTGAATGACTACGTGGTCGAAATTCTGCCCGATGAACCAGTCACAATCGACAGGAATGTCTGGATAAAGGTCAAAGTCACCACTTCCTCGCGGGTCATCGAAGGATGGGTGCAACAAAACCTGGTCGTAACCCCCACCCCACAACCCTAAAATTTTGCATCGGAGTATAAAATGCCCATTCACTTTGGCACTGACGGCTGGAGGGCCGTTATTTCTGACACCTTCACCTTTTCCAACCTGCGCATGGTTGCCCAGGCAATTGCCGACGCAGCCGCCTCGCAATATTGGAAAAAAGACAACGGAGTAGACCCCAAGCAATTCGTCGTCGGCTTCGACACCCGCTTCCTTTCCGACCGCTACGCCGGGGAAGTTGCCCGTGTGTTGGCAGCCAACGGCTTCACCGTCCATCTTTCCCAGGCCGATTCACCCACCCCGGCCATATCCTACGCTATTAAATATTTCAAAGCCGCCGGGGGCGTGATGATAACGGCCTCGCACAATGCGCCGCGCTACAACGGCATGAAACTCAAAGCCGCGTATGGCGGCTCGGCCCTGCCCGAACAATGCCGCCGGGTGGAGGTTTACATCAATGACAACGAAGAACAGGCGCGCGGGCCTAACCTGATGGATTTCAAACAAGCGCGAGAAGTGGGACTGATACAAAAATTTAATCCCCTGCCCATCTACTTCGACCACCTGCGCACATTGATTAATACCGACATCATCGCCGACAATCCCCAAAACTTCGTCGTCGACTCGATGTATGGCTCCGGACGCGGCACGATAAAAGCCTTCCTGCATGGCACAGGCTGTGAGATTAGCGAAATTCACGGCGAGATGAATCCCGGTTTTGGCGGAATGCACCCCGAACCCATAGACCGCTACCTGAGCGCGCTTAAAGGCGCAATCGGCGCGGGGCTGGGGAATTTCGGCATCGCCACCGACGGGGACGCCGACAGAATCGGGGCAATGGACGAACACGGCAACTTCGTCGACCCGCACAAAATCATGGCCCTGGCCCTGCGCTACCTGGTGGAAAAACGCGGCATGAGCGGCGCAGTTGTCCGCACCGTTTCAACCACGCGCATGATAGACCGCCTGGCGGCGCGCTACGGCCTGGTCGTGCATGAAACGCCGGTCGGGTTCAATCACATTTCCGACTACATGCTGAGTGAAGATATTTTGCTCGGCGGGGAAGAATCGGGCGGCATGTCGTTCAAAGGCCACATCCCCGAAGGCGACGGCCCGCTGATGGGCCTGCTGCTGGTTGAGTTGATTGCCGAGGCAGGCAAACCCCTTCACCGCCTGGTACAGGAATTGTTGGATGATGTTGGCCCGGCCCACTACGAGCGCGCCGACTTGCGCCTGAGCCGCCCAGTTGCCAAAGCCGAAATGTCTGAATTTCTGGTAAATCAGGCTCCGGCCTCGATTGGGGAACAGGCTGTCGTCGAAATCTCGAAAAAAGACGGGGTCAAATACATCATGGCCGACGACTCCTGGCTGCTCATCCGCCCTTCGGGAACCGAACCCGTTCTGCGGGTCTATGCCGAAGGGCGTTCTCCGCAAATGGTACAGGATTTGCTGGCATACGGTCAAAAAGTTGCCGCAAGCGTCGTCTAAATCAAAAAATCCCCGCAAATGCGGGGATTTTTTGAACGCAAAGATTAACTTCGCGTGGGCGTTTCTCGCAACCGGCGCGCAAGGAAAATAACGACAACCAATATCATTGCGCCGATAATCAACCCCGGCAGGCCAACATTGTCGGCAAAGCCGGTGTCGGAAAGCGCGGTGACAGTCGGCATGGCCGTGACCGTCAATTGCGAACTGGCCAATTCGGTATTCAGGGCTTCAATCTCTGCCTCGGCAGTTGCAGTTGCGTCTGCGGCCTCATCACGCTCGACGACTCCCACGCCTGGCGTTTCTGTAGCCTGGTCGGCCAACAAAGGGGTAACGGTTGGCGTCGTGGTCGGTGTATCGGTTGGCGGCAGGGTCGGGGTAAAGTTCAGCACTTCCTGGGTGAGAGCAACAGCAATTGCCGCTTCAGTATTGACCGCAACCAAAGTGCTTTGGGCGTCCAGACGGGCAGCCTGCTGGCCGGGGAGAACCAGCAACGCATAAGCGCCGCCGCCAATCAGCGTGCACAAGAAAATGATGCCAAGGATAATTCCCAAAATAACAAATGCGCGATTGCCTGATTCGCCTTCTTCTTCGTCAGGCTGCTCTTCTTCGCCCTCAAATTCTGTTTCGGTTGGCTCATCGTCGTTGAACAGCGGGGCATCTTCTTCATCATCGTCGTCAAAACTGAAGACATTGGACATGGTTTATCTCCTCGCGTTAATAGGTCTATTTTACCCCAAGACTTGAAGATTGGAGAGTGGGACAAGGATTTCATCTTCCGCATCTTCCAGGCGCACCCTGGCAACCCTGGCGCTGACGCCGCTTGGCAAAATGTTCAAACCTTCTGGAATAGCAACCAGTTTGCCAATACGCACCGGATTAATCATGGACATGACGCGCACCCTTTGTCCCGGCGCAAAACTCTCAAACACAGGGGCATCAGGCGGCTCTTGATTGAAGGGCAGGGATAGAAAAACCTCAGGGACAACGCCTTTTCTGCGGTCAACAGCGTGAGCGTTGATGGCAATGTCGCGTTTAAGATTGGTGCTGAGCAGTTTGAAGGCAGCTTCGTTCATTGGTCGGCGGCCAAATCCGTCCAGCAGTAAAATCGGGTATGGCGCCTGGCGGGCCATCGATATCAGGGTGGGTGATATGCTGGAAAGCACCAGGCCACGCACCGGCAGGTCCGCGGCACTTTTCAAGACAGCAGAATCGGCAACATGGCCGGCCAATATCACCGAACCGCGCAGGCTGACATCCAGGCGCGCAACCTCGAGAACATCGTCCGGTTTCTCAATCAGGCTCAACAATACGCCCGCGTCCATTCTGCCGTTGCCCCAAACGCCTTGCACCAAAGCCCCGGAAGCGCGAATCACAACCCCACGTTCCTCAATCACTTCAGTAACAGTGCCAACCAGCCCCGCGCATATTTCAATTGAAGCGCGCCCTGTTTCCAGCACCAGTTTTCCCCCGCCCAGAGCGATTACCCGCCCAGCGACAGGAGAAAGGGCCTCGCGCCCAAAAACACCGGCAGATTCAGCCAATAACTCACCTTTGGCAACCTTCTGACCGCGCTTGACTTTCAAGCAGGACTCTACCTTTTCAGCGGGTTGCTGCAACTTATCAGCCAAATCAACAATGATATGCTTGCGCCCGATGGTTGTATCTGCAACCACATCAGAAGGCGAAACTTTCTGGCCGACGCGCACCAAAACCCGTCCGGGATGAGGCAGCAGTCGGGTGCGGGTAAATGTTGCCAGGGGCAGGATATAAAAAGCCGAAGCGTGCATGGCGGTTAAACTCCCATCCTGTTTTGCCATAACAGCAGCAATTCCCTGCGCCGCTCGGGATCGGCTGGCAGGCGGATTGGGCGTCCACGCGCATCAATAACGACACCGAGCGAACTGCCGATGACATCCACCTCGCCCGCGCGCCCCGGCCCAAGCCCAACATCAGCCTTCAAAAGTGGCCGCAATTGCAAGCGAGCCGTCTGCCCGGCTTCGAGGGGTAAGATTTTGAATGCGCCCATCTTGACCTCGGTTTCGCTCTCACTGCCGTCGCTGCGAATCAACTTTGCGCGCACGATTGGTGTCCCATAACTTAAATCAGTCGTTACCGGGGAAATCACGGTGGCAAGGTAAGCCAGCGCGCCCGAATTAATTACCTGCACAGGCAGCAAACTGTTATGCCCGGCAATTGCGCCAAGCACAGCAAGCAGGTTGCTCTGGTCAATCGCCAGGGTGGTGATTCCGGCGGGCTGCAAGCCATCCAGCAACATTAATAATTTCTGCCCAAGCGCAGGCGCTTCGGTTAAGGCCGTGCCAGAAGCCAGGATGGGTTGCATGGCTGGAAGCAATCCCTTGCGCGCGCGATATTGACCAGGCAGGCGCGAAACAGCATCACGCGAGGCCAGTTGAAGTAAATGGCGCACAATGGTTTGCTCAATTGCCAGTTCCTCGACAGTCGCTGGAACAAAGGCAGGATAAAGCGACTTCTGGTAAAGGTAATCGCGCAGCCATTCCGCCGGCAAATTTAGCGGGAACCAGCGCGCCAGGTCGTCCAGGCTGGTATGTTCCAGCAATCCGCTCAGGGGTTCTCCCAAACCATATTGATTGAAAACATTCAGGTACAGGTCGTCGCCAAAAGCCATCCCGAACGAAAGGGAGGCCGCGCCGACATCCACCGACAAGACTCCACGCCCGGTATCAAAATAGCGCGAGAGAAAACGCACCATTCGTCCCTGGTTATAGGAGGCAGGCAAAATCGGGCTGGCGCACAGTGACTGCAACTCTTGCAGTTCAGGAATACTGCGCTGGCGCAGGGTAATGATTTGTTCGGCCAGTTTGCGCTGCGCTGGATTCAAATCTTCATAATCGGCATTTGGACGCACATTCGGGGCGATGGCCACGCTTGAAGCCAGGTTTTTCATCGAGGCGATGACCTGCTTTTGCATGTTTTTATTGCCTGCAAATAACAGGGCCGGACGGCTGGATTCCGGCAGCAGGTAATTTGAAAGGCCAACCAGTTCCAGGAATTTTTGAAGGGAAAGGGTTGCGCCATCGTCTGTGCCGCCCGCCATTAAAATCAGGTCGGGACGGCTTTTGAAGATGGCTTCCAGCTGCTCGTTGGCATTGCGCGGGTCATTGGCGTTGAACGACTCTACAACCCGTATGTCTGCGCTGTATGCCAGTTTTTGGATGCTCTTGAGCGAGACATCCGGCAGCAATCCAATCAACACGGTGCGTAACGGCTCCCCGGCAGAAATGGTCGCGCATACGCTGTCCACACCGGTGCCTTCGGGCTGGGAAGGTATCACCAGTTGCCCGCTATCGCTGACCAGGGTTTTGTCAATGACGAATTGAAGCGATTCAATCGCCGCCTGTATCCCCAAGGAGATATTGTTGTCGGGGGCCGCCAGGGTGGTGGGCGCGCTGCCGATACCGATAAGTCGATACTGGCCTTCGACAACGTCAAAATACGCGGCGCGCGTTGTCACCGAGCCGATATCCAGCGCTAACAGGGAATTTCCTTCAACAAGAGAAACAGGCATAAGATTTTACAGGAAGAAAGAAGAGAAGAAATCAATAATGGACTGTATTCGATTGACCAGTGCGGCCAGCGCGGAAGACAAAACTCCCGCAAACAGTGCGCCAAAAGTAATCGCCAGGAAGATTTCACCCGTATACGAGACAATCCGCATAAACAGTCCGCGCTGGCCCGAGCGGGCGGCATTCTGACGCACGCTAAACTGGAAATAAGCCAGGGTGGTGATTGTGCCAAACAGGATGAAAAGTCCTTCACCAATTCTTTCATAGACCAAATTCGGCGGAACCGCGCTCAAATCAAACAGGTTGATGGATGCCCAGGTCTGGGGCAGGAGCGTGCCGGTCAGCGCGCCTGCAATGGCCGCCGCCGCGCCGACACCAACCAGGAAAGCAACCACCCAGGTGCCAAGCGACTGGTATTTTGGAAAGGCTTTGGTTATCAGGAATAGCCCCATCACCAGGGGGAAGATGAGCAAAATCGTGATACTCAAGTCTCCGGCAAACATCGGGGCAAATAATTTATTGATGATGACCTGCTGCCAGACAATCAAGCCGACATATCCCGCCGTCACACCAACGAAAATGTGAACCGCCAAGCGGAAAAGGGGATTATCACCCACGAGATAACTAAAAATCATCAGGGTGAAGACAAAACTCAGCAGTCCTACAAGCAAATCGGTCATCACTACAGGCTTACTCCTCTGCCTCTTCCCGTTCTTTGCGTCGAGCGTAGATGCCCGTGGCCAGGCTCCATAGGCCGCCAATCAATATCAAAGACTGGATTGCCATCAAACCAAATCCGTAAGCGTCCCAATAGGTATGCGCCTGGCCTGAATACTCTCGTTCGGCTTCATAGTTCAATCCGCCGCTCAAGCCCGTCAGCAGGCCGCGCACCTGCCCGGAATCATAATAGGGGATTAGCATCGGTTCAGCCTGGGCGCTGATAACCATCAGAAGCGGTTTGTCCTGCAAAAGCGGCCCAGCCTGCTCGACCCAGATGCGGCCTGTATCCGGGTTGTCGGTTACAACGATGAGCGCAGAAAAATCGCTCAGGGCTTGAACATCTGAAAGAACAGGCAAATCCCAAAAACTGACGCCAATTCCGCTCAGGCTCAGCGCTTCGCGCGGGGAAACGGCAAAAGAGCGAATACCGACAGCGTCACCCGGCAAGTAGCCCAAATCAACAAACTGCTCACCAAGCCTATAGGTATGCCGGAATGGGTCAGAGCGCATCTTTTCGACCATGCGAGAGACCATCACCGGCCCGGTCGGCGATGTGCTGACAAAGGCCACCGGTTTGCCAAAAATCATCAGGTCATTCAAAACGGGGGTAAAGACTGTTTCCATTTCGCCAGCCATGGCGGGCTGGTAATCAACCACAACCAGCGCGGGAACCTGCTCATCGAGGCCGCGAAGCGTTTCGATGAAACTTATCAACTCCCTTGAGCCTCCCTGCGGAACAGAGAGCAGGTTGGTTCCCAATAACGACGGAGCAAAAACTGCGAGCAATAAGACAATTGTAACCAACCAGCGCAGGAAGCGGTCGGAAGTAACCTTGCGCCGGGTGCGGACAGGTTGAGCGGTTCCTTCGGCGCGCACCAGGGCCTCCAAAAGAGCCGCCTGGGATTGCTGAACTTCATCGGCCTGTAATTTTATCGCGCGGGCAGGTGACTTGCGTCCAACGAAAAAGTCTGTCTGGGTCGGCAGCACGGCAAGATAACCAGCCAAAGGCCCATCCTCTGGATTGACCTGTTCTTCGCCGGCAAACGCATCGTCTTCCGAGACCACTGACTCAACCGGACGCATAGCCTGTACCCAGGAGGGCAGGCTGGCAGGGGCTATCTCCTCATCAGAGAAATCTTCTGCATCAAGGCCTTTTTTGTCTGCCTGCGGCTCAACTTCTCCGGGGGTAAAACCGGCCAGCCAGTCCGGGACATCCGCTGAGAAGATGGAATCGAGGTTTTCTTCCCCTTCAAAGGCCAGAGAAGATTGTTCTTCGGCAGGTTCAGGCGATTCCGGAGACTCTTCTGGAACTGCGGGGGGTTGGGACTGGGAGGAGGGAAGCGCGCCAGCCAACCAATCGGGCGTCTCTTCAAGGCGGATTTCGCCCAGGGAGCCGGTCTTGAAGGCCTTACTGGGTTGAACAACATCTATCTCTTCTGCATCACCTTCCATTGCGAAGGTTTCGTCAGAAGGTGTTAGTGTGTCAGGGGTTTCGTCAGCGGAGAGGGAGGCCAGCCAGTCGGGGGTATCGGCGGCGGGTGTTTCGGTTTCAGGTGTTAGGGTGTCAGGGGTCTCGTCTGAGAGAGATGCAAGCCAATCAGGGGTGTCAGCGGCGAGTGCTTCGGTTTCAGGTGTCAGGGTGTCAGGAGTGTCGTCGGAGAGGGAGGCCAGCCAGTCGGGGGTATCGGCGGCGGGTGCTTCGGTTTCAGGTGTTAGGGTGTCAGGGGTGCCGGCGGAGAGGGAGGCCAGCCAGTCGGGGGTATCGGCGGCCGGTGCTTCGGTTTCAGGTGTTAGGATTTCAGGAGTCTCGTCGGCAGAGAGGGAGGCCAGCCAATCAGGGGTGTCGGAATCGTCAGCCGCGAGTGCGGGTGCTTCGGTTTCAGGTGTTGGGGTGTCAGGGCTGTCGTCGGCGGAGAGGGAGGCCAGCCAGTCGGGGGTGTCGGCGGAGTCGGCTGCCGATGTGGATTCGGGCTGAATTGACGGCGAGCCAGGCAGGGGGGAGGGCGAACCGGCGGAGTCGCTTCCGGCGAGGTCGTCCAGCCAGGAGGGCAGGTCGCTATTATCTACGGCAGAAGAGGTTTGGGGGTCTTTTTCCAAACCAGCCGCTTCTGATGGGGCGTCGTCCTGCTGGCCTTTTAGCGCGGAGAGCCAATCGGGGGACTCGAGTTCGCCAAAATTGAAGTCCGAGTCGTCCTGCGCGTCATCGCTAAAATCGAATTTTTGCTCGCCAAAGCCGAGAGGGTCGGATGCCTCCGCTTCCGGCTGGGAGGATTCTTGCGGTTCGAGCGAGGCCAGCAAGTCACCGAGGCCGCCTTCGGCTGGCGCTTCGGGCGAGGACTGCTCTTCGGGTTGGTCGGCGCGCAGGCTTGTGAGCCAATCCGGGACATCGTCTTCGTCGTCATCGTCCAGGCCAGATGTCAGCCCGGCCAACAAATCGGCGGGCATGGCCGGTTCGGATTCTTCCTGGGCTTGGGAGTCGGGTTCGGGAGAGAAGGTCGGTTCCAACTCAGAAAGCGCCGGGGCTGACTCTTCGGTGGAAGGTTCGTCATCTCCCTGGGCGGCTTTACGGGCATCGCGCAGCCAACTGGGAAGGGTTTTTTCAAGGTCGGAAGTCTTTTTCAGGGTGGGGGTGTCGCCCGGCTTGATGGGGTCGAGCGGAGCCGTAACCGGTGTGATGCGCGCACCGCAAAACTCACAGACCTCGACATCTGGCTGGTTGGGCTTGGAGCACATTGGGCATTTTACGTCGGCCATTATTTGCCTCCGTATGGCCGGTCAGCGCCGAAAAGGACGCGAAGCCCAGTGGTCAGCGTACCGAGGGCAATGCCTATCAGGAGTCCGCGCGCGCCGCCGACAGCCAGCACCTGCGAAATGCCCCTGGAAATTGCGGAAAAGATGGTTTCATCACCTGTCAGCAGGCCAGGAATTGAAACGGTGCCGGCTAAAACCAGCAATACAGTAATGAGGAAAATAATGGATTTAAGGTCGGTACGCTCACGCAACAGGCGAATGCCGGCATAGACCAGGGTGACAGCCAGCACAGCCATCAGGCTGATTTCGACGGGTATCATGACAGCGTTCATGGCAAAAGATGTGGCGGCATCAACCCCGGCAACGCCAAGCAACAAAACAGAGAGCAGACTGACGAGCGTGACCAAACTATAAAGATAACCTTTGCGCCGGGCGCGAACACGGGCGAAGTGAACACTAAAAAGATTCCCGATGCCAACCAGCAGGGCAATCCCGGCCAGGATAACCGCCCATTCCAGAAGCAGCCGTTGGAAGGAGGCAACTGCCGGAACGAAATAGCCTATCAGTACCAGCGCGCCGACGCTGATGGCAATGACAGCATAGAAGGCGGATACGATTCGTTTCACAGCGCTCCAAACAGTTTCAGGACGATGCCGGCAAGCATGACGATTATCAATATCCAGCGCAAAATATCCTGCACGACCAGGCTGGCGATGTGGAAATTCCCGGCCTGATGATATGCACCTGCAGCGAAGAGTTCCTCGCCAATCAGGGTGCCGGGCGTGGCCGCGTACAAGGCGGCCTGGGCGGGCAGGTTGTCGCTGGCGGCAATGACCGCCGCGCCTTCGCGCTCGGAGGCTTCTGTCAGCAGGGCAACTTCTACGCCGTAATTTCCGACCAGCACATTGGTGGAAACTTCATCCTCGCGGATATATGACATGGCCCCGGCGGCATACGAGAAGGGAGTAAGTCCCGTCAAGCGTCCCAGGTTGGGGTCGAACGGTTTTTCAGGCTGGATATTTTCGTGGGCGTCGCGCAGGGTTTGTTGGGCAAGCAAATTGACCACCGCATCGCCGGTGGTGGCGAAGGGAGGCCGGTCACTGGTTGTGGTGATTTCAGCCAGTCGGCGCAACATTGCCAGGCCGACCAGGGCTGCCGCGCCAAAGGGGCTCAGCAGACTGCCGCGTCCAAGCGAAACATGCAGGCGTGAACCGTCTTCCACGACCATGCTGACGGAACGGCGGATAAACTTAAACGCGCCAATCTCCCTGAAAACAAAACTGGAGCGGCGCGCAAGAAAAGCAAAACCGGCCATCATCAATGCGGAAACGACGATTATCAGCAGGGCAATCACGTTGGTTAGCATTAAGGCTTTTCCCTTAGGAGTTTGATGAATGCGCGGGTTTCAGAGTCGTCTTCGAGCAGGCTTGCCAGGGCATTGGATTGGGCCGAATTTCCTACAAACGGCGTGGCCAAGTGAACAAGCTGGGCGCCCAAAACATTAAACGGCCCAGCCGCATCGAGTAACCAGGCCAGCCATAGATTGAGTCCTTTTTTCCGCAAATCGGCGGCCCAATCAGGCCAAAAAGGGCGCGGTAAGTCCATATTTAAAGTATAGCATAAAACAATAGAACAAGCGTTTAGATTTTTAGGGCTCTCTGATATTTGCCGTGAAGAAGGCCGCATTTTGGGGTGTGAGTGTGCGTACGCACGCTCACACCCCAAAATGCGGGGGCTTATCACGGGAATTTCCTAAAGAACCATTTTTAGGCGGGCAAGGGCAAGTTGAGTTGTTTTCCAATCACACGCGCGATTTCGTTGGATGCATCCGGGCGCGCCACGCGCATACAGGCCTCAACCACTTTCTCGCGTTCTTCGGGGCTGTCATACCACAGGCGCAAAGTCGAGACCACGCGCTGCGGAGTCGGCGCCCAAACTCCTGTATTGGTATAACGCACAAAAGCAACATTGCCGTCTTCCTGTCCGGGCAAGCGCGCGTACAGAATCAGCGGCAGGTGCGCGGCCATTGATTCGGCAATCGTCCCCGGCCCGGCTTTGGTCACCAGCACATCGGCGGCGCGCATAAAATCAGGCAAATCACGGGTAAAACCATAGATAAAGGCCGGGATAGTCCAATTGATGTTTTGCAGGCTCTTGCGCAAACGCTCATTGCGCCCGGCCACAACCACCAGGCTCAAATCCAGCCCGGATTCTCCAATCGCGCGCGCTGTTTGTGCCAGCGGCCCCATCCCCTCACCGCCGCCGACGACCACAACTGTAAACTTATCCTCCGGCCAGCCGAGCGACTTGCGCAAGGCCAACTTGTCGCCAACCGGGGCGCAATACTTGGCCGCAATGGGCTGCCCAACCGTGAGCACCTTGGCGGGCGGCATCCCGAACTCCAGGGCGCGCTGACGGGCAATATCAGTCGGCACACAAATCACATCGGCGCGCTGGTCAAACCACAGCGCGTGGGTGGTGACCATATCGGTCACCACCGTAATGAACGGAGGCCGGTCGATGTTATTGCCCAGAGCCTTCAAAATAAACGTCGTCGCAAACGGGTGAACGCTGACCACCAAATCGCTGGGGTGCTGGTTGATAATCTGGCGCGCATAGCGGGCCGCCACCGGCCAGAAAGTGGCCGTAATCGCGCGGGCGCGGGCGCGGCCATCAGAAATCTTGAAACTGGCTCCCCACAAGTCGGGCGCTTTCACCATGTACGGATACCAGTCCGGCATCCGGTTGAGCGGACGTGGGGCATATTCCTTAAAGATATCCACCATCTCGGTTGTGACCGAGTCCCCATACTGTGCATGAACAGCCTCGATAATTGCTTCAGATGCAGAACGATGTCCGCCGCCTGTGTCTGAAAACAGGAAAAGAATGTGGGGCTTTTTGTTCATTTGATTCTCAACTCTCCAGGTCTTCGGGAACGGAAACAATTGTCTTGATGCGTTTCGACAGTTCACGCCGGGTCAGCATCACTCGATGGTGGCAGGTATTGCATTCCAGGCCAATATCAGCCCCCAGGCGCGTCACCGTCCACTCATAGCCGCCGCACGGATGCGGCTTGCGCAACCTGACAACCGTCTTCAATTGCAAGTCGATTAACATCTTCGTCTTCTCTCAGAAGGGTCTCTGATATTTGCCGTGAAGAAGGCCGCATTTTGGGTGTGGAAAATCCCAAAGAGCCTCTCAGAAAGGATTATACCGTAACGAAGGCTATGATAAACTATCCCATTGTCCAACCTTTTTACGGAGGAAACCTCAATGACCCCACAAGAATATTACAGCGTCGAAATCGCCGGACTCAAACGCGACCTGCGCCTTTTTGAAGTCGCCCCCGGCCTGCGCATCGCCATCCTCAATATTCTCGGCGATACCGAACTGACCCAGGCCGCCGCCAAAGAACTGGCACAGAAAATGCAAACTGTCGAATACGATGTGCTGGTCACAGCCGAAGCCAAATCGATTCCGCTCGCATACGCCCTTTCGGTCGAAACCGGAAAACCTTACATCGTCCTGCGCAAATCCTACAAACCCTACATGGGTGCCGCCCTGCACACCGAAACACTTTCCATCACCACCGGCCAGCCCCAAACCCTGATACTCGACGGAAAAGACCGCGAACTCCTGAAAGGCAAAAAAGCGGTCATCGTCGATGACGTTATCAGCACCGGCTCCACCCTGCAAGGCGTCCGCTTGATTCTCGAAAAAGCCGAAGCCGACGTTGCCGCCGAAGTCGCCATCATGACCGAAGGCGAAAAATCCAAATGGATGAACATCATCGCCCTCGGTCACCTGCCGCTCTTCACCAAATAGAACACGCTTTTGGAAATGGGGAACGATTGCGCTCCCCAAGCGGCCCTGTTTCGATGGCTTTTCTCCGCACCTCGACTCATCCCACGCGATCACCCCTCCCGCATCCGGCCTCCGTCAAACCAACAGTATCCTCATCCTGACACCTGACACCTGACACCCAATGATAAAACTCCCCGGTTTAATCGACCCGCACGTCCACCTGCGCGAACCCGGTGCGACTCACAAAGAAGACTATGATACAGGCACGGCCTCGGCCCTGGCCGGCGGCGTGACAATGGTGCTGGCCATGCCCAACACCAAACCGCCCATCTTCGATGAAGCCACTCTTAATGACGTTCTCTCCACAGCAAAGACCAAAGCCCGCTGCGACTACGCCCAATATCTCGGCGCAGGCCCCGATAACGCCGCCGAAGCCGCCCGCCTTGCCCCCAAGGCCGCCGCGCTGAAAATGTACCTCGACTCGACCTTCGGCCAATTGCGCCTCGACGACATGACTCTGTGGATGGAACACTTCCAGCGCTGGCCCGGTCATACGCCCATCGTCGTGCACGCCGAAAGCCGCAGCATGGCCGCCGCCATCTGGATGGCGCAGATGTTCGACAAACCCGTTCACATCGCCCACATCTCCCTGCGTGAGGAAATCTTGCTCATCAAAGAAGCCAAACAGCGCGGAATCAAAGTCACCTGCGAAGTTTGCCCACACCATCTTTTTTTCACCGAAGGTGGATTTCCGTGCTGCTGCGAATGCTTCCCGGCAGGCGACCAACTAAGCGCCGGCCGCGCCGAGGTCCGCCCACGCCTGTCCACCAAAGCGGATGTGGATGCCCTGTGGGAAAACATGGATTTCATCGACTGCTTCGCCACCGACCACGCCCCGCATACCCCCGCTGAAAAAGACGGCGACAACCCCCCGCCCGGCTTCCCCGGCCTGGAAACGCTCCTGCCCCTGCTCCTGTCCGCTGTTTCCGAATCGCGCTTAACCGTTGAAGATATCATCCAAAAATCGGCCATCAACCCGCGCAAAATCTTCCGCCTGCCCGAACAGCCCGAAACCTGGGTCGAGGTGGACGAAAACGCCAAGTACGAAATCCGCGCCGCCGAGATGCACTCGCGCTGCGGCTGGACGCCCTTCGAGGGCTGGCAGGTCAAAGGCCGCGTAACCCGCGTCGTCCTGCGCGGACAGGAAGCCTGTAAAGACGGAAAAATCCTGGCTGCGCCAGGATTCGGTCAGAATGTGAGGGACTGAATGTCCTTTTTGTGCCAGGGCTGTTGGGTAATGGGCTGTTCTACCGCGATGGCGGCTCGCTGCCAGTAATGCTTTCTCTAGCTCTTCGGGACTTCCCGTGATAAGCCTCCGCATTTTGGGGTGTGAGAGCGCCGCAAGCGCGCTTGCGGCGCTCTCACACCCCAAAATGCGGAGGCTTATCACGGGAAGTCCCGAAGAGCTAGAGAAAGCATTA
>JAWOIR010000070.1:0-28382 GCA_046484545.1 Anaerolineales bacterium | reverse complement strand
ATTTGTGCCAGTTCCAAAATCCGGTCGTCATTTTCGAGACGGACGACGCTGGTGGTTGTGCGTCCGTTGTTGATAATTTTCTCTACCCGGAAATGCTGATCGCCAAAAGCAGCCAGTTGGGGTAGATGGGTGATGCACAAGACCTGGTGATTGCGCCCCAGGTTCCACAGTTTCAGGCCGACGACCTGCCCGACCCGCCCGCCAATGCCCTGGTCGATTTCGTCAAAGATGAGGGTGGGGACCTGGTCGGCTTTGGCGAGCACGTTTTTCAGCGCCAGCATCAAGCGCGAGGTTTCGCCGCCGGAGGCAATTTTCGCCAGCGGTTTGAGTCCCTCGCCGGGGTTGGGGGCAACCAGGAACTCGACCCGGTCAAAACCGGAAGCATCAAACGCGACGCGCTCACTGTCCGAAATCGGTAAGCCGTTGGAGTCGGGTTTGGTCTGGAAATCAACCGAGAATAGGGCCTGTTCCATTTTCAGGTCGGCGAGTTCTGTTTCGATGCCTTTGGCGAGTGTCTCGGCGGCTTTTTTACGTTTTTCAGACAGGGCCGTGCCTTGCTGGGTCAGTTCTTTGAGCAGTTTGCTCTCTTGGGCCTGCAATTCGTCCAGTTTTTCGGCGGCGTTGGTGATGGTTTCGAGGTCGGCGCGGGCTTTTTCGCCAAAGGCCAGCACCAATTCAATTGTGCCGCCGTATTTGCGCAGCAGGCGGTGCATCAGGTCGAGGCGTTCTTCGACTTCGTTGAGGCGTTTGGGGTTGTATTCGATGGTTTCGAGGTAATTGCGCAGGTCGCGGGCAATGTCGGACAGGTTTTCGAGCAAGGTTTCGGCCCGGGCGGAGAGGTCGGCCTGGGTGGTATCGATGCGCGCCAGCGAGGACAGGGCCGCGGCGGCCTGGCCGAACTGGTCGGTGATGGCGGGGGTTTCGGGGGAGCCTTCGTCTATCAGGTCGAGGGCTTCCTGGGCGTTGGCGGCCAGGGATTCGGCGTTGGCGAGACGGTCACGCTCCTGGCGCAGGTCTTCGTCTTCGCCGGGTTTGATGCGAGCCGATTCGATTTCCTCAGCCTGGAACGTCAGCATTTCGATGCGCCGCTCGGAATCGGCCTGGGCGCGGCGCAGGTCGTCCAATTCGCGGCGGACGGCTTGCAGGGCGGTGTAAGTTTGACGGTAGGCGGCCAGGGCGTTTTCGACGTTTGCGAAACGGTCGAGCAGGCCGAGGTGAGCGCGAACGTCGAGCAGGGACAGGTGTTCGGTCTGGCCGTGGATGTCCACCAAAAACGCGCCGATTTCGCGCAGCAGGGTCACATTGACGGTGCGGCCATTGATGCGAGCGGCAGAGCGTCCTTCACGGCGGACTTCACGCGCCAGGGTCAGGTATTTTTCGTCGTCGAGCAGGTCTTCGCGCTTGAGGATTTCCAGAATTTCGGCGCGGTTGCCGCCTTGTAATTTAAAGACGCCTTCGACCGAGGCGCGCGCGGCGTCGGTGCGCAGGACGGCTGTTTCGGCGCGCCCGCCGAGCAGCATTTCGAGGGCGTCCATGATGATGGATTTGCCCGCGCCGGTTTCGCCGGTGAAGATGACCAGGCCGTCGCTGAAATCGAGGGTGAGTTGGTCGATGATGGCAAAGTTTTCGATGCGCAATTCAGAGAGCATGGGGTTTATCTTCCGATGCGAATGCCGGAGATGCGGTAATAGGCGGTGGGGGCGGAGATGAAAAGGTAGATGGCCTGGAAAATGATGCCAAAGATGTTCAGGGCCAGGATTTGCAGGAGTGCCATGGGCAGCGCGCCGAGGATGATTCCGGCAAAGATAACTTTGTAGAGCGTCGGCGAACGGCGGCGGCCTGTAACGGCGCGCACGGCTTCGGCAATGCCAACGCCGATGGTCGGCGCGGCGATGAAGGCCAGGATAATTCCAAAGAAACTGATGAATCCGGCCAGGCTGATGAGGAAACTGCCGATGGCCGAGAGAACGGCGGATGTGATGAAACCAATCACATAATCCTGCGGCAGGCTGGTGTCAAAGATTTTTTGCCTGCTGCGAATGCACTCGCGGCACTGGTAGCCGGTGGGGGTATGCACGGCGCATTTGGGGCAAATCGGTTTTTCGCATTTTTTGCAGCGCAGACGGGTTTCAACATCGGGATGATTGGCACAGGTCAGGGCGTTTTCACTCATCGAGGCAATCCTATACTGATATTCTGGTTCATGTGGGCGGTCAGGTTACGGTAAAAGTAGTCGCGGTCGCCGAAGCGGATGAATTTGACGGTGTTTTCTCCGGCGCGCACGTCGATGCGGTCATTTTCGTCCAGGCCGCTGGGGGTTTGTCCATCGACGCTCAGTATGCTGTTCTCGCTCAGGACGGTTATGCTGACGGTTGCTCCTTCTGAAAGGACAACCGCGCGGTCGACCGAGAGGTGCGGGGCAATCGGGATGAGTAGGATGTTGCGCAGTTCGGGCGGCAGGATGGGGCCTCCAGCGGCCAGGGCGTAGGCGGTCGAGCCGGTGGCGGTGGATGCAATCAACCCGTCGCAGACATAGGTGGTCAGGTATTGTTCATCAATGCTGGCTTTGACGTGGATGGGGCGCATCATGCCCCCGCGCGCGACAACCACATCGTTGACAGCCTGCCAGGTTCCGAGTTTTTCCCCGGCGCGAAAGTGCTCGGCGCTGAGCATCATGCGGTTCTCGACCCAGTAATCGCCGGAGAGCAGTCGGTCGATGACGTGCTCCCAGTGGTCGTCAATCTGGAAGAGAAATCCGAGGCGGCCTTTGTTCAGCCCCAGGATGGGAACATCATACGGGGCGCACAGGTGTCCGGCACGCAGGATAGTTCCATCGCCGCCGAAGGCAATCAGCACATCGAACTGGCCGGATTTGACGCGGCTGCGCAGGTCTTCATCATAGAGCGAGCCGTGCGGGGCCTGGATGCCTTTGTCTTTAAGATAGGCGGCAACGATGCCAGCCTCGCGCATGGCGTCATCCAGTTTTGGGTGGGCGACAATCGCTATTCGCAGTTCAGTCATGGCCTGATTATACAATAGTCCTGCTTTTTGGCGATTTTGTGATGACAGGTTCTTTGGGAATTCTCGTGATAAGTCCCCGCATTTTGGGGTGTGAGCACGCCGCAAACGCGCGCGCTCACACCCCAAAATGCGGCCTTCTTGACCGCAAATATCAGTGAGCCTGACGAGAAACCGCCTGCCCCTTCGGGGATGCTTCGCAAAAGGCGGCGTTACAGCCTTGCCTTATGCAAGCGCATCATCACAGGTGGAGCGATAGCCGCATCCCCGGCAGCGGGCGCGGATTTCGTGTGAGCGTTCGACATTTTGACGGCGTTCGTCGTGGCGCATTTCGTCGAGCAATTCGAGCAGGGATTCTTCCAGTTCGGGGGTATAGTCAACGGCAAAATCGCGGTCGGGGTAATGGATGATGCCGTAGGGCGGGCGCGTTCCGTAAACTTTTTCTACCAGCAGGCAATAAGCGGCCAACTGGTAGATATGCGAATCATACGGACTTTGCGGCGCGCGGCCGGACTTGACCTCGACCGGAATGATGTGGTCGCCCTGCCGGACGAGGTAATCGGGTTTGCCTGTCAGCCGCAGGGCATGAGTGTAGAGTGGACGGTCGTTTTTGCCCCAGGCACGGGTGTCGGTGTAGATGACCCGTCCGCCGGGCAGGCCGGCGGCGCGGCGGGTGCGCCCGGATTGCCAGAGCAAAACCAGGGCGGCGAGGACCAGGGCCAGGGCGAGGTAAATCAGTGTCATCAAGCCCCCAGCAGACTTTGCACGCCGAGCCAGGCCAACAGGATGAGCGCGGCCAGCAGGAAAATCCAAGCCAGACTGCGCTGCAAACCGGCGGCCAGGACTTTGCGTCCGTGCCGCTGGTGCAGTTCTGTGCCGGCTTTCATTTCGGACTGGTTGTTGGATTCCAGTCCCTGGCGGTTGTACCACCAGGCGCGGCGGCAATATAAGTATGAACCAATTTCAGAAGCGCGGATGACCTTCATAGAACGGGTATTCTATCACGTTTTGTGTGCCAGCCAGGTCGCTCCCAGGGCGGTGACTGCGCCCAGAGTTGTCCCCCAGGCCATATCGACGATAGTGACCAGCAAGGGCCAATCGCGCAGGGTGGCGTGGTTGGTCAGGTCGTAGGTGGCGTAGGTGATGAAGCCAAAAACTGCGCCGCGGACAAGGGCCTGGCGCAAGTCCCCGCTGCGGATGGTTTCACCGGTGACGAAGAAGACCATCCCGGCGATGAAAAGCGTGTAGAACAAGACGGCGGCGGGCCAGTTGACCTGTTCGGCCATCAGGTGTCCGATTTGGGCACGGTAGAATTGCGGGGCGATGAGTCCCAGCCATAGCGCGTCGAGGGCGACGAAGGGAACCAGGGTCAGCAGGTAGGGTTTGATGAAGATTTTCATGAGCTTGTTCCTTGTCAAATTTGGCGTTTGTCCTCCCAGAATGCCTAGAATCATTCGTTAGTTTACCATTCTTTCGCGGCGTCTCCCTTCTTCATGGCAAAGGTTCTTTAGGAATTCCCGTGATAAGCCTCCGCATTTTGGGGTGTGAGCGCGCCGCAAACGCGCGCGCTCACACCCCAAAATGCGGCCTTCTTCACAGCAAATATTAGTGAACCTCGCAATTACAAGTATCGTTCAGCGATTCAAAATCTAAAATGAAATCTCCTCGCCCCTTGAGGGGCGTCCACAGTCTGCTGTCCACAGGATGATATCGCGAGGACCGGGGGTGGGGTGATTCATCTTCCTTTAGTGAATGCCTTTGTTTTTCAGATTTGGAATTGCTGCAAATCTGCTCCCAAATTGACAGATTGTGCTATAATCAGGGAAATTCCCCGACTGATTGACAATCCGCTTATTCATCCCGGTGCTGGGGCCAGTTGGATGAAAAGTCCTTATCTTGATGAATCCTCATAACCTTTTCAAAACTTAATCGCTTGATACCGTCTTGCTTCGCAGGGCGTCTTTTCACATTCCCATACCACAATTGAGAAAAAAACATGAACATTCTGGAACTTGAAAACAAGCCCTTGGCGGACCTTCGCACAATGGCCGTCAAGGAATTTGGCATTGAAAATGCCAACCGCCTGAAGAAGGAAAGTCTGATTATTCGTTTGCGGCAGGAAGAAGCCGCCCGCGAGGGTCTTGAAATTCGCGGCGGTATCCTCGAAATCATGGACGAGGGCATCGGCTTTTTGCGCTCCACCCGCTATACCGTCAGCGATGAGGACATTTACGTCTCGCAGGCCCAATTGCGGCGCTACGACCTGCGTTCCGGCGACCTGATTATCGGCCATGTTCGCCCTCCGCGCGATTCGGAGCGACACTGGGGCTTGCTCAAGGTCGAGTCGATTAACGGCGTCGACCCGGATGAAGCCCGCCGAAGGGTCAAGTTTGAACACTTGACGCCGATTTTCCCTGAAGAGCGCTTCGACCTCGAAACCCGCGGCGATGTGCTTTCAACCCGTGTCATCAACTTGATTGCTCCGATTGGGCGCGGCCAGCGCGGTTTGATTGTTTCCCCGCCCAAAACCGGTAAAACCACGATTTTGAAGCAAATCGCCAACGCCATTTCGACTCAGTACCCCGATGTGCACCTGATTGTCACCCTGATTGGTGAGCGCCCCGAAGAAGTGACCGACATGGACCGCTCGGTGGATGCCGATGTCATTGCCTCCACTTTCGATGAGCCGGTCACTTCCCATGTCCGCGCGGCTGAAATCGCGCTCGAACGCGCCAAGCGCCTGGTCGAAATTGGCCGCGATGTCGTCATTCTGATGGATTCGATTACCCGCCTGGCGCGCGCCTACAACCTGACGGTTAACCCCTCCGGGCGCACGCTCTCCGGTGGTATGGACCCCTCCGCGCTCTACCCGCCCAAGCATTTCTTCGGCGCGGCGCGCAATATCGAGGAAGGTGGCTCACTGACCATCATCGCCACCTGCCTGGTGGATACCGGTTCGCGCCTGGACGATGTCGTTTACGAAGAGTTCAAGGGCACCGGCAACATGGAATTGCACCTCTCGCGCAAACTGCAGGAACGCCGCATCTTCCCGGCAGTCGATATTGAACGCTCCTCCACCCGCCGCGACGACCTGCTGCTCGGCCCCGACCTGCTCCAGCGCGCCTGGCTGATGCGCCGTATGTATATCCAGATGGTTTCCCCGCCTCCCGGCGGCGCCGGCATGGACAATGCGGTGGCTACTGAGGCGATTCTCACCCGCATGTCGAAGACCCGCAATAACATGGAATTTCTCGAAACTTTGACTGATATGTAGGCTCTTTGGGAATCCCCGTGATAGGCCCTCACACTTTGGGGTGTGAGCCGCGCACGCGTTTGCGGCGTACTTGTCTCCCCAAGTGCGGCCTTCCTTAGGGAAATATCAGAGAACCAACATGTAGATTTGGTATAATTTTCATCGGTATGAAAAAATTCATCTTGTCTTATAGGTTTGCTTTGCTCAGTTGGGGGGTGACGCTGTTGTTGGTTGCAGGTCTCGCAGGTTTTGCCTACTGGCGATTGCAGGCCGAACAACCTGTTGTTGTCATTATGGAAGCCATCGAAACATCGCAACGCGGCGCTGGCGGGCCGATTGTCCCCGATGATTCCGTGCTTCAAATGGCAAATGACTTTGCAATTGGCCGCCAATTAACCCTCAAAACTTTGATCCCTGAACGTCCCCGCTACGAAGTCATTCGCCATACGGTTCAGCGCGGCGATTCCATTTTTGGGATTTCGCAGCGTTTTGACATCAAGCCGGATACGCTGCTATGGGCGAATTTCGAAACCCTGAAGGATGACCCACACTCGCTGCGTCCCGGCATGGAACTGAACATTCCCCCGACCAACGGGGTTTATTATCGCTGGAAGGATGGGGATGACATCGTGGCAGTCGCCTCCGAATTGCGCGCCGAACCTGATGATATTGTCAATTGGCCGGGCAACAAACTTGACCTGGTCAACCCTGAAATTGAGCCCGATACCTGGGTGATGGTTCCGGGGGGCGAGCGTGAGTATCAGCAGTGGATTGTGCCGACCATTGCAGTCGGTCGTTCTGGCACTTCGAGTGTTGGCGGTTCGACTTGCAGTGCCGGGGCGGTGGGGACAGGCGGCTTTATCTGGCCGACGGGCAATCGATTCCTTTCAGGCAATGATTACTATCCCGGCCACCTTGCGATTGATATTGCAGCCGGCGAAGGCTCGCCGGTCTATGCCGCCGATAGCGGTGTGGTGACGATGGCGGCGGGCGGCTGGAATGGCGGCTATGGCAATGTCATCCAGGTTAATCATGGCAATGGCTATGTAACCCTGTACGCGCATTTGAGCGTTATCAATGTCCGCGTGTGCCAGAACGTCAGCCGTGGTCAGACGATTGGCGCATCGGGTAATACCGGCAATAGTTTTGGCGCTCACCTGCACTTCGAGGTGCGTCTGAACAACGGCTTTGTCAATCCCTGGTTTGTTTTACCCTAAAAAGGAGAGAACTCCCCACACAGATTGCTGACGGGGAGTTTTTGCGTCTGATGGAATCTCAACTGCGAAAAGCCCTAGTCGGTTTGCCGCTTGGTGAAATTCGCTATTTTGACTCAGCCGGCTCGACGAATGACCTGGCCCTGGATTGGGCCGCAAGCGGTGCGCCTGATTTTTCGCTGGTATTGGCCGACCAGCAGACCAGTGGGCGCGGACGGATGGGGCGCAAGTGGTTTACCCCGCCCGGCGCGGGGCTGGCTCTCAGTCTGGTGTTGCATCCCAATGATTACGAGCGCAAAAACATCGGCTTGTTTTCTGGATTGGGGGCGTTGGCGTTGGTGGATGCTTTGAAAGACTACGGCATTACTGCGCAAGTCAAATGGCCGAATGACGTGCTTATCAATCGTAAAAAGGCAGCCGGTGTGCTGGTGGAGACTGCCTGGATGGGTGCGGAGGTCGAGGCCTTGGTGCTGGGGATAGGCGTGAATGTTTACCCCGAATCGCTGCCGCCCGAAGCGGAACTTAATTTCCCTGCAACCTGTGTGCAGTCCGAGACTGCCAACCAGGTCGGACGTTTTGACCTGCTGCGCGGGCTGCTGGCTTCGCTCGTTGCCTGGCGTCCGCGCCTGGGGACGGATGCTTTTCTGGATGCCTGGCGCGCGTCCCTGGCGTTTGGCGGCGAAACGGTGGAAATTTGGGGTGCGAAAACTGAAACAATTGTCGGCGTGTTGGATGGTCTCGAAACGGATGGCAGTTTACGGGTCGTGGTGAACGGCGAGCAGCAGGTCGTCCATTTTGGCGAAATCCGCCTGCGTCCATTGTGATATACTCGTCAAAAAAAGTCAGGTGTAAATATGTTCGATGATTTCAGAAAAGATGCTGGCTCTGACAGTTTTGCCGATGATGACATTGAGCGTTTGTTTGAGCCGAAAGAGACGAAGGCAGCTAAATCTGCTAAATCGCGTTTCTCGGGCAAGTTTTTGGGGATGACCGCCGTTCAACGGTTTGTGTTATCGTTTTTGTTGTTTTTCATTGTCTGCCTAGGTGGGTTGCTGGCTCTTGTTGCCCTGGAACGGATTGTTGTTTTTTGATTTTTTTTTTATACTTCCAACTTGCCATAATATAATATTGTGCACGCAGCACAATATTGTGTTTGACCTGGCGATGATTATTTCTGATGGGAAGTAGATTCTTTGAATAAGATCCGTGTTCTCGTCGTTGATGATCAAAATGTTGTCAGAGAGGGACTTGTTGCGATTCTTTCATTTCAGTCTGACATTGAAGTTGTTGGACAGGCATCTGACGGCCTGGAGGCTGTCCAGGTCGTGCCGCAACTCAAGCCGGATGTTGTTTTGTTGGATTTGGTGATGCCGGTTCAGGATGGGCTGGTAACAATTCCACAATTGAAGAAATTGATGCCAGAAGTGCAAATCCTTGTGTTATCCGGGTTTGCTGAAGGGGATTTGATTTTCAATGCGATTAAGGCGGGGGCCAATGGTTATATGCTTAAGGATGCGACTCGTGAGCAGTTATTTCAGGCTATTCGTGATGTTTCCCAGGGGCTGGCATCTTTGCATCCGTCGATTGCCCTGCGGGTCATCCGTGAAATTAATGCCCCTGAGCCTTCCCCATCTTCTTCAAGTGCGGCCCAGAATGTATTAACCCCTCGAGAACTGGAAACATTACGCTTAATCGGACAAGGGCATAGCAACCACGAAATTGCGAACGCGCTTGTGGTGAATGAGCGCACAGTGGCCAAATACGTCAGTAGCATTTTATCGAAATTGCATTTGGGGAACAGGACCCAGGCGGCGTTGTATGCCATGCGTGAAGGCCTGATAGAAGATTCTGATTCGGGCCGCAGAAGTTCACAGTCTGCGCCGGTTTCTCCGATTACATCCAGGCGTAGCAATCTTTGACGCGTGTAAAGGAATTTCTATGGATGTTGTGCTAAACACACAAGAAGAGGTAGTGGCAAGATTGGCCCAGGAAATAAAACAGTCCATTCGTTGGAATCGTCCTTCTATTTTGATTGTTGTTTGCTCATCGGCAAAAGTGCGAAAAGAAACCCAGGATAAGGTAGCCAATTTTGTTCAAAGTTTGGAGCAAACTGTAACGGAGTATTCTGTGGCCCCTGCAACTTACGATATTCCTCTGGTCTTATCGCAGCATCCTGGAAGAAGCAAGACAGTATTTTTTGTTACCAGATTAAATCGAGGTGGAGGAACGGGCAATCGTAATGCTTTTCGGGCCTTGAATATGCGTCGTGAGTTGCTGGTAGACTATCCAACACGGGTTGTGTTTTGGCTGACGAGGCCGGAAGCAAAAGCGCTAGCGCTTTTGGCGCCTGATTTTTGGGCGTTTCGACACTTGAGTCTTGCTGTTTAGCAAGGGTTGGTTCTGTTTGTAAATCGCGAGCGCGCTTGATGAATTCCAGTCCTTTAGACCGAAATGACGTTATTCGTTCCATGCACCTGGGGTGGATGGTTTTGGATAAGGATAACAAAGTTGTAGACGCCAATCCGTTTGTGGAAATAATTACTGGCTTATCTTTTGACAATCTTAAAGGGCGGAGCGTGGAGGATTGGCTGGTTAACAGCAATATCCTGCTAAAAAGTGATGATTTTTCCCAGAGTTCATTCCTGACCCATGTAAACTTAAATGGTTTCACCTATGTTTTTGAAGTTTTTAGTCAATTATTGCAGGATTCGGATAATAATTTGATAGGCCGCTTGTTGTTGTGGCAAGATGTGACGGAGCAGAGAAGGCTTGAGGACGCACGGCATCGTGTTCTTTCCACGAAAATCAATTTAATGCGTTCGATTTCATCTGCGGCAAATCATATTACAGATATCAAGATTTTTTTGGATGCTGCTATATTTCAAATTGTCTCCAGCTTTGGATGTCTGGGCGGTTTTATTTTTGTTCGTGACTCAGATTTTATAGGGGATGATAAAGCCGGTTTTCGACTTGAATCTGCATACAGTTATGAGGGATTGCTTGGCGACCCCCAAATTGTCAAAAATTTTGACCAATATCTGTACGATTTGTCTTTGGATTTTCGGGCAGGCCGGATGGAGGCAGGCGCATCAGGATTGTTTTTGTCGGCATCTGATGCGCCAGGTAATTTGCTCATGTGCCCGATAGTGATTGATGAGAGTTTGCAAGGCGCGGTATGTTTGTTTCGGGAGGTCGACCATCCTTATCATGAAGATGAGGTTGTTGGGCTTGAAATGATAACAAACGAGATTTCCATGTTGATATATGTTGACCATCAGCGCCGCCAGGCTGTTTCTTTTAGCGAAAGAAAAAAACTGGTAAAGGATTTGCACGATACGGTCACACAACAGTTGTATGGCTTACTTTACCAGATTGAGGTTGCACAGGCTCACGCAGAGTTGAATGATTCTGGTAATTTGCAAAGTTCACTTGTCAGAATTGCTGATATAGCCCGACAGGCCCTAAAGGAGATGCGGTTGTTTTTGCATGAGTTAAAGCCGGTGGACTTAAAAAAAGAAGGATTGGTTTCGGCATTGCATCATCGGCTTGCTGCGGTTGAGGGGCGCGCAAATGTGCACCCACGCTTTATTTCTCCTGAAATTCTGGAAATTTCTATGCAGCAGGAGATTAATCTTTACTATATCGCTTGCGAAGCGCTCAACAATGTTTTGCGTCACGCACATGCAAAGACCGTATTGGTACAATTAAATCAAACCAGGGAGAATACCTGCCTTGAAATTATCGATGATGGGGTTGGTTTTGAGGTATCATTGATGGAGAATTCAGGGGGGATGGGCTTGAAGAACATGCAGACTTGGGTTTCTCAAATTCACGCATCTCTTGAAGTGCATTCCAAGCCCGGCCAGGGCACGACTCTCAGAATAGTTGTCCCAAAAACAGTTTAGACATCCTTCCTTCCTTGATTTTAATAATCAGTAGTTCACGAAACACCTCAAAGAAACCCGATTTTTGGTGTGTGGCGGGCGTATGCCCGCCACACACCAAAAATCGGAAATTCTTTTAACCTTCGTGAAGTACTGATAATCTGGTCATCTCTACCCTGGGAGATGGCCCTTTTGTTCGTTTTGCGCTATTTGCTGTGGGGTGATTTTGCGTAGAATTTTGGTGACATATGTGGGGCATTTTTGGGGCTTATGAGTTCCAATTGTTCGCTTAGCGCTTTCCTTTATCGTAGTGTTATGTGCATTTTTAGGATGGGGTTATGGTGATTTTTCTTGCTGAAATATGCGTATTGTGGGTGGTATTAATGCGGGGGTGTGTTCGCTTTTTTTGTTGTTTTGATGTCTTGGGAAGTTCTCTTTTTTGGCTGATGTGTGGGCAAATTTGATGACTTTTGATGCTCATTATTATGGTGAGTAAATAGTGGTGAATGGGGCGTTGTGCGCGTCGGTTTGTTCTACATAATTTCCATCGTCAGGGGTGTTTTTCGTGTAAATTAATTGGCAAAAACACGTAAAAAATGCTCCATGAAAAGGCAATGAAATATCATTATCCGAAAGAGCAAACATTGTGATAATTGGCGCAGGCATACTAGGATTGAAAACTATAAAGTGCCATTAGTGAGGGTTTCTAGAACAATGTTACTTGGTCGCCATTACCTCAAAGCCAGTAAAAAAAATGTATTTATTGTTCCCAGGAGGTTGTTGTCTGGGCAATTTTTCCTAACCCAGGGATTTGAAAAGAATTTACTGCTAATAAAAAAACAGGATTTTGAGCCTCTTGTCAATGATTTTGGACACCTTACCATTACGGACCCGCTGGTGCGCCTGCTTTCTCGCTTAATGTTGGGGAATGCGGCTGAAATCAATATTGATGATACTTCCAGGTTGTATATTCCAGACTACCTTGCCGATTTTGCCCAGTTGGGCGAAGGGGCAATCCTGGTGGGGCAGGGCAAATACTTGGAACTTTGGTCGCCGGTTTTTTGGCAGGAGCAAGAGAAAAGTTTGCTTGATGCGGCTGAGAATTCCAGTCGTTTTCATTTGTACAATATAAACTTCGCGTAGCGAGCGATAACTGTTGTTATAGGAGCAACCATGACTGTAATCGGACTTGATATTTCGAAATGGCAAGGAGCTTGGGATGCCCACAAAGCCAGGGCGGCGGGGGCGCATTTTGTTTTCATAAAATCTTCTCAGGCTACATTTACAGACCCTCGTTTTGTTGAAAATTGGCAGCGAGCGCGAGATGCCGGTATTTTACGTGGCGCTTATCATTATCTTGATTACACCCGGCCCGCCGCTCAACAGGCAAAATATTTTTATGACCTCCTCAAGGATGATATCGGGGAATTACCTCTCGTGGTTGATTTTGAGCACCGCACCGATGACAACGTTAACCTTCCGAAAACATACCTGCGCCAGTTTGTTGATTATTTGTTGTCTCAAGATACGGTACCAATGATTTACACCGCGCCGTCTTTCTGGGCTACCTATGGAGACTCTTCAACTTATTGGTATCAGTTCCCGCTTTGGATTGCTCATTACACGCTGGCTTCGGCGCCCATTGTGCCTCCGCCCTGGCTGGATTGGAAGTTTTGGCAGTTCACCCACAAAGGCCCTGGCGCGCTATTCGGCTCTGAATCTGCGTCAATTGACGTTAATCGTTTTAATGGCAGTCTCGAAGAGTTGAATTTGCTGGTCGGGCGCGAATCGAAGCCGGATTTGTCAGAGCGTGTCAAATTGCTCGAATTGCGAATGACAAAAATTGAGGAAAGTCTGTCCATAACCCCGCCGTCTCAGCCTCCTGCGCCACCTGAGGAAAAGCCGGAGGAACCGATACTTCATGCAGCCATTGTTGTGCGGGATGAAACGCCAGTGTTGGCCGGCCCTTTTGCTGCGCTGCCTGTGATAGGGAGGTTGTCGCGTAATATTTCGGTCGAAGTTGTTGCCTTGCATGAAAACTGGTCAAGAATTAAATCTCCTTCTGGCTGGGTCGAGAGCGCCAGTTTGAAGATTGGGAGCGATGAATTATCGGAGCCCACCGACGAGCAATATGTCATTTGCAATGCCCAGGCTCTCAATGTTCGTTCGGGCCCGAGCGCAGAATTTTCGGTGGTGGGTTGGTTAACCAAAGGACAGCGCGCCAGGGTGCTTGGGCAGAGTAATAACTGGTTGCAATTGGATTCTCCGAATGGTTGGGCGAATGGCAGATATCTTGTGACACCATAAGTGAGGGATTTTCCGTAATGGATTTTATAACCGCTACAGATTTTGACCGCGCATGGTTAAATTTTGAATTGGACCTTCCGCTTCCGGCTGGAAAGAATGGTGAGCCGAACCCGTTTTATGTAAATCGGCCTGGCAACCCTGTCTCAGACCTCTCGGACGCTTTGATGGCGCCATTTTATCGTCCGCCAAAATTTTATTTTTCAGGTCATCGTGGTTGTGGAAAGTCGACAGAACTGCTTCATTTGCTGGCATCCAGCCATATTCGAGAAAAGTACTGGCCGATAAATTTCAGCATCCGTGAAGAGGCCGACATCATTGATTTAGATTTTCTGGATATTTTGCTGGCTATTGGCGGACGTATGTACCGTGCTTATCGCGAGCAGGGCGGCGATTTGCCCGACAAACTAATGGAAGAACTCAATGGCTGGAAGGGGAAGGTAGAAAAAGAAATACGCACTGTTTTGGCCGGACGTGTCAATTCTTACGAACTGGGCGCAAATATTGACGCTTTCTTCGTGAACGCAGGTATGAAGATGAGGCTTGAGCCGGCAACCCGAATCGAACTACGCCAGGTAATCGAAAAAGATATTACAGGATTAATTTCGGTAATTAATAGCATTTCTACCGCAATTACAGCCCAGGAAAAACGTGTTCCGCTAATCTTGATTGATGATTTGGATAAACCGGATTTGGAAAAAGCCAGGGCCATATTTCACGACCGTCGTGAAATCATGCTTCAGCCAAATTGCGCAATTGTGTACACTGTTTCCAGTGCGCTTTTTTATAGCAAAGAATTTGAATCGATTCGTGACCAGGCGATTTTTTTGCCAAACATCAATCTATACCCACCGCTAAACCCCGACGCCCATGATGTCGACGGTTACCTTACAATGAAAAATTTTGTTCAAAGCAGGATGTCGTTGGACTTAATCGAGCCAAATGCCTTGATTTTGGCAATTTCATATAGCGGTGGTGTTTTTCGTGAAATGGCGCGCATTATGCGAACAGCCCTGGGCAGAGCCAGGCGGCGAAATGTGGGCATGATTGAGTATGAGGATGTTGAAATGGCGGCAACAGAAATTCGGAATGAGTACAGGCGAATTTTGGATAAGAATGATTTGAGTTTTTTGCGGCGGGTGCATGAGCACAACCGGCTTGAGTATAACGACCGCTTAAGGCCGCTCATGCAATTGCTGGCAGTCCTGGAATATCGAAACGGAGAAAACTGGTGCGATATTCATCCGGTACTAAGGAGATTGATTTATGGATAGAAACGCTGAATTTTCATTGGATGCGTCATCTGTGTCATTCGAAGATGGACTCGAAAAAATATATGATGAAATATCTCTTGCATCTCTTTGGCATAAGCCAGCCTATCTGGTTGTTGTATTCCGCCACACTGATGAGCGCGTGATTGCCGGGGAGAATCTTGCAAAACGATTTTCAGGCCAGGGCTATTCGGTTTTGCATATTGATGGGTGCAAAATGGGTTTTTGCGATTTCCGCGAAAAGTTGCTGGAAGACGTTGAGCCTCAAAGAACGGTGTATTTTATTAATAACCTTGATTTTGAAAGTCGTCTACCCGATAAAAATTTCTGGCAATTGTTCTATGAACAGCGTGAAAACCTGGATGAGAAAATGCCCAGGGTGATTTTTTGGATAAATGAAAAGCAATTTGCTGATGCAGCATTGACAAGCCCTTCTTATTGGGAAAATCGCTACCAGGTTGTGGACTTGAATATTGAGTCTGGGTTGATAGGAGATGTTGGAATATCAGAAGGGGATGCGACAGAGGTTTGCGCAAAACACAGATTGGTGAGCAACAGCGAACTAAGCGAGAACCTGTTGAGCGAGATTAATGCCAATCTGGAAGCGGGAATTTTGGATTGGCGTCACGGCGAACTTGGGAGCGGTTATCAGCAGTTGCGCAACGCGTTGGATTTGGCAAATGTTCTTGAAGATAAAACCATGCAGATTAATTGTTACAAGGGATTGGCTTTGGTTCTGACAAGTATGAACAATTTTGCCGAGGCCATAGACGCTTATAACAAAATTCTTGAACTTGATTCTCACTCGTCAGTGCCGTGGAATTCTTTGGGAAACCTGTATGGCCGGCTTTCGGATTATCAAAAATCGGCTGAGATGTATAACACCGCGCTTGCTTATAACCCGACCAATGTTGTCAGTTGGCTTGGGCTGGCTGACGTATATGAAAAGACAAGAATTTTTCAGCAGGCTATCGATTCGTATCGCGAGGCCTTGAAGATTGCGCCCGATTTGCAATTAGCCTGGTTTCGATTGGGGGCTGTCCTGGAAGAATTAAACCAGGAAAGAAATGCCATTCGTGCTTATGAAATTTTGGTCAGCCGTTTTCCTGACCATGCTCCAGCCTGGCTTCGGATGGCAAAACTTCATGCCAAACTTGGCGAAGGGAAGAAGGCCCTGCAAATAGCGAAAACAGCACTTGAACATTCCCCGGCTTCTTTTGAGTTATGGGTGTGTTTGGCGAATCTTTCTGAGGACATCGACAGTAACCTTGCTGTTGAAGCATATCGCAAGTCCCTTGCGATAGACCCGCGACACGGTGAGACTTATTGCAGGCTTGCACGAACACATGCCAGGCAGGGAAATATGCTCGATGCGATTCGCTGCTATGAACTGGGGATTGATTTTTTAGACAACGATGCCGAGCGTTCCAGGGCGCTGAGTGATTTGATGTCTATCTTAGGCAAAACGGAAGTCGTTCCCTTTCTTTCTTTTACGAAAGAGAATTCCCAGGCGAGTGGTAGTTCTCTGGGGCAATCAGAAAAAGTTTTTAATGCTGCTTCAGAATCTGCGATGGATGTCAGGAAGGTGTCAAATGCTTCTAAGGCGGTTGAAGAGCCGGACGATAAATATGAAGCGGGCATGGGCGCGGTTGTTCCTCTACATTTAGTGCAGGATGTTCTTGAGGTTCCCCTCAAATTAGAGCAGCGTTTTGAATCTGTCCGCGGCCAAAAGTTAGAAGAATCTTCAGAGATTTATGCGCCTGAATGGTATCTCGACAGGGAAAAATTTGCGAAATCTTTGAGAATGGCCTGCAAGGTCAGCCCAACTCGCTCAGAGTATGAGCAGATAAAGTTGTTGTCAGATTCAAATCTGGAAAAACCCGTTTCGGATTTCTGGAAGCCTCGTAAAAAGACCCGCCAGAAATTGGTGTCTGTGGATGTCGCCGGCACACTAGCGCAAGATGAACTCGAAACTGAGAACTATTTGCCTGAGAGTATATTTGGTGCAAAAACATTTCTTTCTCCCTGGACAGATGACCGGGCTGTGCGCTCCTGGCTTCGGCAAGGCAAACACTTGCTCAAGCACGGTCTTTACCAGGATGCAATTGAGTCTTTTAAAACGGTCACTGATATCGAACCTGAGTGCGGTACGGCTTACATCAGCATGGGTGTTGCTTATTTCTTCCTGGGCAAATATGACCAGGCCCTGATGCAACTGTACAAAGGTCTTGAGTTTACGCGGGCTGATGATGAAAAATCCCTGGCCTGGAATCATATCGGCGATGCCTATCGGCGTTTACACGACTCCGAGAATGCACTGCGCGCTTATCAAAAAGTTTCAAGCGCCAAGAAGCCTGAAACTGTACTGAGGCAACGTGCCCGGCGCGTACTCTTGTTTGGCAACTGTTAAATTCGGGTAAAAAGGCTGGCAAAAATGGATATGCACTTCATCATAAACATCTTGATTAGTTTGTTGCTCGTTTGGGTAATTACGAGCCTTGTTGTTGTTGGTTTGCACGAGTTGCTCGCAGCCAAATTTAAATGGCGCGCCAAAATGCTGGAAATGTCAATCCGGAATATGCTTTCCGACTCAGCCCTTGCGGACCAGTTATACAATCATCCGCTGGTGCGAAGTTTATACAGCGGTGAAGATGGAACATCGAAGCCCTCATACATTCCGGCGAGCCAATTTGCCCAGGCGCTTATGGATATGATAGTCAGTTATTCCTCTGAAGCGGCGCTTATTCAGTATTATCTGTATAAATTGCGCTGGGAGTTGTTGCGCCTGGATAAAAAACAACAGCCTGATGCTCAAAAGAGAATTAACCTGTTGTTGTCGCTAACCCGCCATGTTTTGGCTTCGCAGCCGAGTGAACCTTCCGATGTTTCGGGTTTGGATGAGATACGCAAGGGTTTGGTTTCCTTGGGGGATGATTATGCTGAATTAAAACCTGTTATCGAAAGCATGCTGACAACCATCACGATTCAGCAGACCAAAATCAGAGAAGCGATTGAATCGGCAGGAAAGAACAGCGACTCGGAATACCCGATAGCGACCAATCGGTACAAAATGGGAATGATTGCCCTGGGAGTTGCGCATCCGCGCTTGAAGCAGGTTCTTGGCGCCTTGTTGAGCGAGCTGAATCGCGCCAATTTTGAGAGTGAAAACGTCCTTTTGCGCGCGCGTCAAAACATTGAAGACTGGTTTAACAACAGCATGGACCGCCTGTCTGGTTGGTACAGAAGGCGCACGCAAACGCTTCTTTACGTGATTGCAATTGGCCTGGCTTTTTTCTTCAATATTGATTCGGTTCAGCTGGCAACTTTTCTCTGGAGGGATGCAATTACCAGTGAGGTGCTGGCATTGACCACGCAGAGGACGGTTTTAGAGAATCCGGATGGTCTGTCGCCTGCTGACCTTGACAGATTGATAGGAGAGCTGATGTATGCCAATGTTCCTTTGGGATGGATTGGCCTGCCCTCGCCGTCAGACCTCGAAGGAGCCTGCGCTAAATTGAGCGATACTCACCGGCACTTATTGCTATTTGGACAGTGTTACCCGCTTACCAACGTGCCAGTGCCCAGCCTGCTTGCCTGGTTGGTGAAGGCTTTTGGTTTGCTGATAACCGGGGTTGCTGCCGCCCAAGGGGCGCCGTTTTGGTTTGACATATTGAAAAAGTTAATCAATGTTCGCATGTCTGGGGCTAATCCGATTGAACTCAAACGAGCGGTTGGGTAAATTTCTCAAATACTTGCATTGTTTTGTCAGGAGGACAAAATGACCATTCTTCAACAAAATATCACCGAACTGGTTGACGCCATGATTAAGGCTTACCCAACGGGTTTGCCGGAGGGTGTCCACGTAAATATTAACCTGAACCTCCATGTTTCGTCAGGCGGCGCTCAGTATCAAGTTGTTGATGCCGACCAGGATAACATCTCCCTTGATATTGAAAATGACGCGGCTCCGAATGAATCTGAAAGCGGGCCGTTACCATCTTATAAAGGGGATTTTCTGGGGCTGTTTCGGGTTGTCCCGCGGACAGAGTCGGGCCGAATCAAAATTCGCTCCCATCCCGAGCCCAAAGCGCCTGAGGCGGTTGTCAAATTAACCGATACCCAATATCGGTTCATTAAGGCGCTCAATATTGCTCGTTTTCAATATCTTGAAGCGAATGGCTACATTTATGTGTCGAATAACGGCTCTCACAATGTCTTTTATAAACAATACGGTTTTGACAAACAATTGCTGGTTGTCTCCGAGATACGCAAGGTTGGCGACAGCCGTATGGGTAGAGTTGTTGGTATTGGCATTGACCCTTACCTGGCCGACCCCAAACCCCTCGATACAAGCATCACGAATCATAAGAACACCCCCTGGCTGGTGCATTCAATAGCGGGCGTCGATGTTTATGCCCCCATCCTTACGGGTGACAGTGTCCCTGGCTGGATAGATATGCAGGACGTTGAAAAAGTGCGCTAATAAGGTTGTTTGAACAAAAATCCCGGTTAAGGCCGGGATTTTTGTGGTTCTCTGATATTTGCCGTTAAAGAAGGCCGCATTTTGGGGTATGAGCGTGCGTACGCACGCTCATACCCCAAAATGCGGGGGCTTACCACGGGAATTCCTAAAGAACCATTTTTGTTCAAACAGTTCGTTGTATTTCTGCTTAACCGCTCTCGTTTCCATTGCCACTTCCGTTTTCAGTTCCATTCTCGCTGTCGCTGATTTCGGCGCCGGCTTTTTGCAGGTCAGCAGCGGCGATGCGGGCCAGGGCGGCAACGCTATCGCCTTTTTGCGGACGGATGACGTGCACGCCGCGGGTGGCGCGTCCGGCGGTCTTGATTTTCTCGACCTTCAGGCGCAGGATGATGCCGTTGGAAGAGATGATGGTGACATCGTCGTTATCCTGGACGACGCGCGCGGTGACAATATCACCGGTGATTGACAGGGATTTTTGGTCAATGGTCGCGATGCCGCCAGTGGCGCGTCCTTTGGGGTTGTACTGGTCGAGCGGAGTTTGTTTGCCAAACCCGGCCTTGGTGATGATGAGCAGCGAGCCGCCCTCCTCGAGCACTTCCATGCTGGTGACGCGGTCGCCATTTTTCAGGCGGATACCTTGCACCCCGGCGGCGGCGCGTCCCATCGGGCGTATCTTGGTTTCGGAGAAGCGCAATGCCTGGCCTTTGGCGGTCACAATCATGATTTCGTCTTTGCCGCTGGTCAGACGCGCCCAACCGAGCGAGTCGCCGTCTTCCAGGTTCATGGCAATCAGGCCGGAAGGTCGCACGGCGGCAAACTCCTGCATATTGACGCGCTTGGTCTTGCCTTTGGCGGTCATCAAGGTGCAGTAATTGTGTGCGCTGAAATCTGGCACGGCGATGGCGGCGGTGATGCGTTCGCCGGGGTTGAGGGCCAGCACGTTGTAAATGGAAATGCCTTTACCGGTGCGGTCAGCGTCGGGGATTTGGTAGACTTTTTCGCTGTAAACCTTGCCCCTGTCTGAGAAGAAAAGTACAGTGTGCAGGGTGCGCCCCGGCAACATGAACAGCACTTCGTCTTCGTCCTTGGTGGTGTGGCCGGTGACGCCGCGCCCGCCGACGCCCTGGGATTTGTAAGCGGTGGAGGTGGTGCGTTTGATGTATCCGCGCTGGGTCAGGGTGATGAGTACGGCTTCGTCTTGCACCAGGTCCTCTTCGCGCAGGTGTTCATGGGCTTCGGCGGCGATGCGGGTGCGGCGTTCGTCGCCGTATTTTTCGGCAATTTCCTGGGTGTCTTGCTTGATATTTGCCAGGATTTTGGAAGGGTTGGCGAGCAGGTCTTCGAGGTATTCGATTTGTTCGCGCACCTGCCTGGCTTCTTCTTCGATTTTCAGGCGTTCTAGCGCGGCCAAGCGGCGCAACTGCATATCGAGGATGGCCTGCGCCTGTAGTTCGCTCAGGTTGAAGCGCGTCATCAGGTTTTCGCGGGCAACTTCAGCGTTTTCTGATTCGCGAATGGTCTGGATGACGGCGTCGATGTTGGAGAGCGCAATCAGGTAGCCGTCCAGGATGTGGGCGCGTGCGCGGGCCTTGTCCAGTTCAAACTGGGTGCGGCGGGTGATGACCTCGACGCGGTGTTCGATGAAGATGTGCAGGGCGCGCTTGAGGGTCAGCGTGCGCGGCTCGCCGTTGACCAGGGCTAAAATTTGTACGCCAAAGGTTGATTGTAGCGCGGTGTATTTATAGAGTTGGTTGAGCACCTTTTTGGGCTGCGCGCTGCGTTTGAGTTCGATGACGATGCTCATGCCGCGCTGGTCGCTTTCGTCGCGCAGGTCGGAGATTTGGTCGAGTTTGTCTTCGCGCACCAGTTCGGCGATGCGCTCAATCAGGCTGGATTTGTTGAGCTGGTAGGGGATTTCGGTGATGACAATCCGGTGGCGTTCGGCTTTGGTCTCTTCGATGTGGGCCACGCCGCGCAGGACGATACGGCCTTTTCCTGTCGTGTAGGCGTAGTTGATGCCTTCCTTGCCGACGATGATGCCGCCTGTGGGGAAGTCTGGGCCGGGAATGTGGGCCATTAACTGCTCAGCAGTGATGTCGTCTACCGCGTCGTAGTTGTCAATCATAAAGTTGATGGCGCTGGCAACCTCGCGCAGGTTGTGGGGCGGGATGTTAGTCGCCATGCCGACCGCGATGCCGGTCGAGCCGTTCAGCAGCATGTTTGGCAGGCGGGCCGGTAGGACGAGCGGCTCTTCGAGCGAGTCGTCGAAGTTGGGGCCGAAGTTGATGGTGTTTTTGTCGATATCGGCCAGCATTTCGTCGGCCATTTTGTTTAGACGCGCTTCGGTGTAACGCATGGCGGCGGGGGCGTCGCCATCCACCGAGCCGAAGTTACCCTGTCCGTCCACCAGCATATAGCGCAGGGAGAAATCCTGGGCCATGCGCGCCATGGCTTCATAGACTGCGGCATCGCCGTGCGGATGGTATTTACCCAGTACTTCGCCGACGATACGCGCCGATTTCTTGTACGAACTATTCGAGCGGATGCCCATGTCGTGCATGGCATACAGGATGCGGCGATGGACAGGTTTCAGTCCGTCGCGGGCGTCGGGAAGTGCGCGGGAAACGATGACGCTCATGGCGTAATCGATGAAGGCGTCGCGCATTTGGTCGTCGATGTTTACTTGGTGAATCTGGCCTATTTCCATATATTTCCTCTTTCAAACTACAGAGACACGGAGCACGCTTTTTTTGCCGTGCTGCCTGTGTCTCTGTAGCGAAAAATCTACTTTCGCAACGCTCCAATTATACCATTCCGCATGTGATTTGCCGGGGTTAACCCTTTCCGCGCCTTGCCATGTAAAACGGGTGATACTTTTTCAACCTTAACAAAATCTGGACAAAAGTGTATGATTTCACAAAACTGCGGGCTTCTTCACCGTAAATATCGGAGAACTCACGCATATCATCAAAAGGAGAAAGTTTATGAGTATCAATTTTGCCATGTGGAAAAAAGCCTCCTGGGAACTCATCAAAATGGAGGACAAAAAGGAATGGGACGCGCTGGACGTGGTCTCGAAGTGGCTGATTGCCACCCGCTCAGCCGTTACGGCTGTGACGGTTTACTCAGCCATTATTGCCGGCATCTTGGCCTGGCGTGACGGGTTTTTCTCGCTCTGGCCCTGGTTGATTGTCACCGTCGGCCTGTTCATCGCCCATGGAGCCAACAACCTGCTCAACGATTACACTGACTATACGCGCGGCGTGGACAAAGACAATTACTTCCGTACCCAGTATGGCGTCCATCCACTTGTGCAGGGGTTTTGGAGCAAGTCGCAGCAAATCCAGTGGTTTTTGGTCAGTGGTTTACTGGCCTTTTTGTCGGGAGTCTTTGCCCTGTGGTACACCCAGGCTAACCCGGTCATCATTGGCCTGTTCGCTTTTGGCGCGCTGGTTTTGCTCTTTTACACCTGGCCGATGAAATACTGGGCGGTTGGAGAGCTCTCGATTTTCTTGATTTGGGGCCCCATTATGATAAGCGCCGTCTACCTTGTGCTGGCCCTGGGCGCGGGCAATCCTGTCCCGGAGACGATTTGGCTGGTGGCCCTGGCAGGTGTCCCGTTCGGGCTGAGCGTTGCCAGCATCAACGTCGCCAAGCACACCGATAAATTGAATGACGACAAGCAGAAGGGCGTCGGTACCTATCCGGTGCGCGTCGGGCAGACCTTTGCTCGCTACACCACCATGGCTGCCATCCTGGCGGCTTATGGGGTGGTCATCTATCTGGTGGTGAGCGGCTATTTCTCGACCTTTATGCTCTTGGTCTTGTTCGGCGTCAAACGCGCCTTTTTTGCCCTGGCGGTGCTTGCCAAACCGCGCCCTGAAGGCCCTCCTGCGGGCTTTGAACTCTTCTGGCCGACCTGGTTCTCAGGCTTTACTTTTTACCATAACCGCATGTTTGGCGGCATGTTCATCCTGGGCATCGTGCTCGACCTGGTGTTTCGCCAGTTCACACTGCCCTTCGACATTAATCTGTTTGGTGTAGTAGCCATTGGCATTGGGCTGGCCATTGCAGGAATCAATTTTGTCAAGGAAAAGGCAAAGGCAGGGTAAGAAGGCGTAAACACAAAAAAAGGCGATGAGTGGAATTTTCACTCATCGCCTTTTTCACGTTTACAGGGTGATTTACAAGCGCTCGAACCTTGCCTGGAAGAAGCGCAGATACTTCGGCTCGTAAATCATCTTCAGGCCGCGTGTGCTTTCGCGGGCGTCATACACAGCTTTGACGGCTTCGGCCACCACGTCCATGTGCGCCTGGGTGTAGACGCGGCGCGGAATGGTCAGGCGGGTTAGTTCGAGTTTGGGGTAGTAGTGGTCGCCAGTCTTTGCGTCGCGTCCGGCGGAGGCTATGCCGCGCTCCATGGAGCGGATGCCCGAGTCGAGATACAGCTCGGCAGCCAGGGTTTGGGCTGGGAATTCGACTTGTTTCAGGTGCGGGTAGAAGGCTTTCGCGTCGAGGAAGATGGCGTGTCCGCCCACCGGCTGGACAATCGGGATACCCCAATCGGTGAGCAATTCGCCCAGGTAGAGCACCTGTCCGATGCGCGAGCGGATGTGCTGGTCTTGCACCGATTCTTCGATGCCGATGGCCAGCGCTTCCATGTCGCGCCCGGCCAGGCCGCCATAGGTGTGCAGGCCTTCGTAAACGACGACCAGGTTGCGCAGTTCTTCGAAGATGTCCCAGTCGTTGACTGCCAGCCAGCCGCCGATGTTGACCAGGTTGTCCTTCTTTGCGCTCATCCAGGCTGCATCGGTGTAATCACAAAATTCTTTCAAGATTTCCGCGATGGTTTTATCGGCATATCCTTCTTCGCGCTCCTGGATGAAATAGGCGTTTTCCATCATGCGGGTGGCGTCGAGGTAGATTTTGACGCTGTGCTTGTCGCATAGGGCGCGCAGGGCCTTGATATTCGCCATGCTAACCGGCTGACCACCGGCCATATTGACCGTCCCGGCCACGCTGATGTAGGCGATGTTCTCCGCGCCGACTTTGTCGATAATCGCCTGGACTTTGTCGAGGTCGATGTTGCCCTTAAACGGGTGCAGGTTGGCAGGGTCGTGGGCTTCGTCGATGATGACATCCTGGAATGTGCCACCCGCCAGTTCCTGGTGCAGGCGTGTAGTGGTGAAGTACATATTGCCCGGCACAATCTGGCCTTTTTTGATGACGGTCTGGCTGATGAGATGTTCCGCACCGCGCCCTTGGTGAGTTGGGACGATGTACTTATAACCGTAGATGTTCTGGATGGCGGCTTCGAGCCGGTAGTAGTTGCGGCTTCCGGCGTAGGCCTCGTCGCCGAGCATCATCCCGGCCCACTGACGGTCGCTCATCGCGCTGGTGCCGCTGTCGGTCAGCAGGTCGATGTAGACGTCTTCCGATTTGAGCAGGAAGGTGTTGTACCCGGCCTCGGTCAGGGCTTTTTCGCGCTCTTCGCGGGTGGTGACGGTCAGCGGCTCGACCATCTTGATTTTCCACGGCTCGGCCCACGAGCGGCGTCCAAACTGCTGGCCCATTGTTTTGGGTGTGTTTTCTGACATGGTTTTACTCTCCTTTGGAATTGGGTAAAAAAGGAACACGGATTTTGCGGGTTGGGCGGAATAACGCGGATTTTTAGAAAATCTGTGAGAATCTGCCGAATCAGTGTCATCCGCGTTCTATTCTAGTGGCAGCGCCATCGTCGCCTTGACCTCGGTCAGCACAAGGCTGGTATGGATGCGCCCCACGCCGGGGATGGGAGTCAGGCGGTCGACCAGGAAGCGCTCCAAGTCTTTGCGGTTGCGCAGGGCCACTTTGAGCAGGTAATCGTATTCGCCGGTGATGTGATGACACTCCAGCACTTCGGGCATTTGACGGGTGGCCTGGCGAAATTTCTCGACCTGCTCCAACTGGTGCATTTGCAGGCTGACGTGGATGAAACACAGCAGGTCGTAGCCGGTCTTCTCCCTGTCCATTACCGCAGCATACTGACGGATGACGCCTTCCTTCTCCAGCCGCCGCAGGCGGGCATGGGTGGCGGGTGGGGACAAGTTGGCCACCCGCGCCAGTTCGACGTTGCTCAGGCGTCCGTCCGATTGCAGAGCGCGTAGCAGGCGTTTGTCAATCTCGTCAAGCGTGTTCGCTGGTGTGTTTTTTACCATAAAAAGTTTTCTTTCTTTTGTTTTGTTTGAGTGATTTTTGAAAAACTGAAATTAAGTCAGGAAAAATTCGTTCTGGCTGAATTATATTCTGTAAATGCCTGTCAGGGTGATTGCAGGCAGAAGAAGATGAGTCGCAGGGAATTTTTTGTAATGAATGCTTTTTGTTGTAACAATGTGGGAAGCCGAACAAAAAGGCTCCGCTCCGGGATGTCTTTTGGGCAAATGGAAAACCGCCCACAGTTGATTATCGAATACTACGGCGCGTAGCACGAGGTTGACCTGTCAAAACACAAGCCGCACTCAAAAATATCTTGAGTGCGGCTTTCATTTGTGGGCGCGGAGGGACTCGAACCCACGGCCTCACGGGTTTGAACCGTGTGCTCATCCTCGCCTTTTGCCAGGCTACGGGAAACATTTTGGCACGGGCGTAATCAGGCTGATTGGGGTTGTCATCCTGTTCTGTTCAGACGCAAGGCGGCAAAAAACAAGGGAAGCCAAAAGATGCTTTCCTTGTTTGCTCAGTGTTTTATTGAATTTATGCGACCCGGAGATTCTCGTAATTGGTGTTGCAAAATGCGCCCAACTCAGACCAAATAAGTAAGAAATATAGCCACAAAGGCATCTGTATTAAACGATAGATGCTTTATCGTGTTGCAAACCATTTCTGGTAGTGGTGAAGTCGAAGTGAAACACAGCGATTTAGCATACTGATAGCACTTACTACACCACTACGCCATTTCTTACTGGGAGATAAAAAATGACCAAACTATCAAAGCGAGAACAACTACGTACACGACAACACCGTCAAAAATGGAAAACGTTTTCAGTTCTTGGCGGTATCACAGTCTTGATTTTGGGCGCACTTGGCGTCTTATTTTTTCAAGCCGTGCGCCCGCAAGTCGGTGATGTGATTCCCGTCCCAGACGACATCAGCCATGTAGAAATAGGAGAACCGCTCACTTATCCATCTAACCCGCCGGCAGGAGGCAGGCATTACGCTCAGAGCCTGCCAGCTGGCTTTTATGATGAAGGCAATCTTCCAAATCTGCCCGGCGACCCGGAAGGGTATATTGTTCACAGCCTGGAGCATGGGCACGTCGTTTTTTGGTACAACTGTTCACTGCTCAGCGAAACTGACTGCGCCGAACTCAAGGCAGGCATAAAATCTGTCATGGACTCGCGCAATAATTTTAAATTGATAGCCTTCCCCTGGGATTCCATCGATGTTCCACTTGTGATAACTTCTTGGGGACGTTTGCAACAATTTGAGCAATTTAATCCCGCACTGGCCCTTAATTTTATTGACGCCAATCGCAATAAAGCCCCTGAACCGAATGCCCCCTAAGTGGACAAAGGACATCTGTATTATCAAAGGAGCTTGACTCATGAACCCAAACCTGAATCCAATCATTATCGTTGTCCTGCTACTGTCCAGCCTTATCTTGTCTGCTTGTTCCCCCGGCCAGACTCTGCCTACCGCCTCATCCGCTTCACCGGAGCAGACTGTTGAAGTGGATACATTTCCCACAGCCGAGCCGCCCGCGCTGCTCAAAGGCGATGAAGCGCCACCGGCCGGAGCCGAATCCCAGTTTCGCACCGACTTTAGCAAGCATACTGTGTCTTACAGCGAGATTCTCTCCGGCGGTCCGCCCAAGGACGGGATTCCGTCTATCGACAACCCCCAATTCATCAGCGTAAATGAAGCCAATGAGTGGCTGGCCGCCGTCGAGCCGGTCGTGCTGGTGCGGGTCGGCGACGAAGCACGCGCTTATCCCATCCAGATTTTGATGTGGCATGAAATCGTCAACGATACCCTGGGCGGTTTGCCGCTGCTGGTCACGTTCTGTCCGCTCTGCAATACCGCCATCGCTTTCGAGCGAGACTTCGACGGCCAGACCCTCGACTTTGGCACCACCGGACGCTTGCGCTTCAGCAATCTCATCATGTACGACCGCCAGACCGAATCCTGGTGGCAGCAAGCCACCGGCGACGCCATTGCTGGCGAGTACGCCGGTTCGCAACTGACTTTTTACCCGGCCTCCATCATTTCTTGGGCCGATTTCAAGGCTGCCTATCCCAATGGCACGGTGCTATCGCGCGAGACGGGACACAGCCGGCCTTATGGCAATAATCCCTACCTGGGCTATGACGATGTCGAGCAGTCGCCCTTCCTGTATCGCGGCGAACCGACGCCGGGGCAACTCGTCCCAATGGCGCGCGTACTGACCCTCGACCTGGGCGGGGAGGCGGTCGCGTATCCGTATGACGTTCTCTCCAGCGTAGGCGTGGTCAATGATACGGTCGGCGGGCAGCGGGCGGTCGTGTTCTGGGCCGAAGGAACGGCCTCCGCGCTGGATTCGGCCCAAATCCCCGAAGGCCGCGATGTCGGCGCAACGGTTGCCTATTCCGCCGAAGTGGATGGGCAACCCCTGACCTTTGAATTCGCCGATGGCATCTTCCGTGATAAAGAAACCGGCAGTGAGTGGGACATTTTGGGCCGGGCGATTTCGGGCGCGCTGCAAGGGACCCAACTGACCGAACTGCCCGCCATCAACCACTTCTGGTTTTCCTGGGCAGCTTTCCGACCAGAGACGAGGGTATATCAACCTTAAAATAAAAACTTCCGAAGCCGCCTGGCTTCGGAAGTTTTTATTTTGCTTGTAGCACCCTTTCGAGCGCCTCGTAATGCTCCCGACAATCGGGACACATATCAAGGTGCGCAGCAACCAGCGGCATAAGATGAGTAACATCCTCGCCA